>CAMCIP010000054.1 GCA_945874855.1 Brevundimonas vancanneytii | reverse complement strand
CGGCCAGCAGCCCGGCCATGCGGGCCACGACCTCCGCCATGTGTTCGCGCTCGGCGCCGTAGTCGGTACCCCGCCGCGCACCGGCGCCGCCATGCAGGATCAGGGCGGGTCGGGACATGTGCGGGCCTTTCCGTGAGCGACGCGGACGGTTAGCGTTCCGGCCCGCCCTCATGCAAGCCAAGGATCCCCATGCGCGCCGTTCTGTCGAAGACTCCCGGAGGCCCCGAGACCCTGGTGGTCGAGGAGGTGCTGGACCCCACCCCGATGAAGGGGGAGGTGATCATCGATGTGAAGGCCGTGGGCATCAACTTTCCCGACACCCTGATCATCGAGGACCGCTACCAGTTCAAACCGTCGCGGCCCTTCTCGCCCGGCGCCGAAGTGGCCGGGACGGTCGAGGCGGTGGGCGAGGGGGTCAAGGGCCTGACCCGCGGCGACCGGGTCATCGCCGTACCGGGCTGGGGCGGTCTGGTGGAGCGGCTGGCCGTGCCCGCCGCCTCGGTGGTCAAGATGCCGGCGGGCATGAGCTTCGAGACCGGCGCGGCCCTGCTGATGACCTATGGCACCTCCTACTATGCGCTGAAGGATCGCGCTCAGCTGAAGGCGGGCGAGAGCCTGCTGGTCCTGGGCGCCGCCGGCGGCGTCGGCGTGGCCGCTGTGGAACTGGGCAAGGCCATGGGCGCCCACGTCATCGCCGCCGCCTCGACCAACGACAAGGTGCAGTTCGCTCTGGAGGCCGGGGCCGACAACGGCCTCATCTATCCCTCCGGGGCCATGGACAAGGCGGCCCAGAAGGCCCTTTCGGGGGAGCTGAAGCTGGCCTCGGGTCGCGACGGCGCCGACGTGGTCTATGACGCCGTGGGGGGCGACTATGCCGAACCGGCCTTGCGGGCGATGGACTGGTGCGGGCGCTATCTGGTCGTCGGATTCCCGGCCGGAATTCCGTCCCTGCCGCTCAACCTGACCCTGCTGAAGTCGGTGTCGGTGATCGGCGTGTTCTGGGGCGCGGCGGTGATGCGCGATCCGGCCGGTCACGCCGCCAATGTGGCCGACCTGATGCGGTTCTGGACCGAGGGCAAGATCAAGCCCCGGATCAGCCGGACCTTCCCGCTGGAACGGGCCGCCGACGCCATCGCCGCCCTCGGCGACCGCTCGGCCATGGGCAAGATCGTGGTCACTGTCGAATGATCGAGGACGGTCCGGACCTGTCCGTCGCCGCCGAACGGCTGGCCCGGACGGGCCGGACGCGGGTGCAGGACGTGCTGGGACCGGGCTTCGGCGACGCACTCCATGCGGCCCTGGCCTCGCCCGCCATGGTCTGGAACCGGGCGGTGCGGAACCCCTACAACAGCGACGTGCCCGTGGCCGTGTTCGAGGCCCAGCCGGCCGAGGAAAAGGCGCGCCTGATCGGCATGGTCCACGAGGAGGCGGCCGAGGGGTTCCAGTTTCTCTTCGACCGACTGAAGCTCGGACAGGCCCTGGCGCAAGGCCTGCCGCTGCCTCCACCCCTGGACGGACTGCACGCCCTGTTCAACCAGGCTGCCTGGCTGGACTTTGCCCGACGCCTGACCGGTGATGACCGCATCGCCTATGTCGACGCCCAGGCGACGCGCTACCTGCCCGGCCATTTCCTGAACGGGCATGATGACGCCCATGAAGACGCCGGGCGGCTGTACGCCTACGTCCTGAACCTGTCGCCGCGCTGGCGGGCGGAGTGGGGCGGCCTTCTGACCTTCGTGGACGGGGAGGGCGGGGTGATCGAGACCCTGGTCCCCGCCTTCGGCAGCCTGAACGTCTTTCGCGTGCCCCAGCCACACCTGGTGTCGATGGTGGCGCCGTTCGCCGCTGAGCCGCGCCTGTCGATTACCGGCTGGTGGCGCACCAACCCGCCGCCGGCCTGAAGTCAGGCGTCGCCCAGACGCTTCAGGGCGTCGCGCGCCAGTTCACGGTGGCGGCGCCGGACATGGGCCCCCAGGGTGGCCAGCAGGGCGGTGACGACCGCCGCGTCGTCGGTGAAGCCGATGCCGGCGAAGACGTCCGGGATGGCGTCCACCGGCATGACGAAATAGGCCAATGCGCCCAGCATGATCCCCTTGGCCGCAGCCGGCGTCTCGGGGTCGCGTGCGGCGTACCAGACGGCCAGTGCCTGGTCGGCGAAGGGAATGCGCGAGGCGGTGCGCCGGATCTTGGGCCAGAACCCCCGGCTGACCTGCTGCTCATTGACCTTGACCACGGCCGGCACAAGCGCCCGTGAGGGATCGATGGCGGCCTCGGGCCCGGTCGGTTTGGCATTGCTCGGCATGGCGGCTAAACCCCTGCGCACCTCTCTGGTTCAGATGACATAGGCGCTCACGCGATGAAACTCGACGGTTCGATCTCGGCAGTGGTGACGGGCGGGGCCTCCGGCCTCGGCGAGGGCACAGCCCGGGCCCTGGCGGCCCGCGGGGTCAAGGTGGCCCTGTTCGACCTCAACGCCGAACTGGGGGAGGCCGTGGCGGCCGATATCGGCGGCATCTTCTGCAAGGTGGACGTGACCTCGGACGAGGACGTCGCCGCCGGCTTCGAACGCGCCCGAGCCGCGCATGGCCAGGAGCGGCTGACCGTCAACTGCGCCGGCATCGCCACGGGCCAGAAGACCGTCAGCCGCAAGCGCGAGGATGGCTCGCTGCGCGCCCATGACATGGCCAGCTTCGAGCGCACGGTCCGCATCAATCTGTTCGGCAGCTTCCGCGTGCTCAGCCAGTCGGCCCTGGGCATGGCGGCCACCGAGCCCATGGCGGACGGCGAGCGCGGCCTGATCGTCAACACGGCTTCCGTCGCGGCCCAGGACGGCCAGATCGGTCAGGCGGCCTATTCGGCGTCCAAGGGCGGGGTCTATGCCATGACCCTGCCGATCGCGCGCGACCTCGCGGCCGAGGGCATCCGGGTCAACACCATCCTGCCCGGCATCATGTGGACGCCGATGATGGCAGGCATGGACCAGAAGGTTCAGGACGCGCTCGCCGCCGCCATCCCCTTCCCCAAGCGGCTCGGCACGCCCGCCGACTATGCGGCCCTGGCCCTGCACCTGGCCGAGAACACCTACATCAATGGCGAATGCATCCGCCTCGACGGCGCCATCCGGCTGGCGCCGCGGTAGGAGCGCTACCGCGCGCGACGCGGTCGCCCGCTGCTTGAGCGCGAAGTCGACTTTGCACTTGCGGCCCGGTCCGCGGGTCCGCTATACGCCCCGCTCTCGACTGAGAGCGCGGGCGTAGCTCAGGGGTAGAGCATCACCTTGCCAAGGTGAGGGTCGGGCGTTCGAATCGCCTCGCCCGCTCCAGTCGAGACCACCAGAAGGCCCCGCTCCGGCGGGGTCTTTCTTGTTTTCCGGCGCGCCTTGATCCAGCCTGAGGATGGCAGGGAGGCGGGCATGGATCAGCCGGTGGAGGATCGGGAGGCGTCGCGGCGGCTGGACGCCTTTGTGGACGCCAGCTTCGCCTTCGCCGTGACCCTGCTGGTCATCGCCGGGGCCGAGCCGTTGCGGTCGTTCGACGACCTCCTCGGGGCCCTGTCGCGCATTCCGGCCTTCGCGGTCGGCTTCGCCCTGGTGACCCTGTTCTGGTCCGCCCATCGCGGCTTCGGCAAGCTGACGCCGGTGCGTGACGGCCGGTCGACCCTGATCAGCCTGGCCATCGTCTTCACCGTGCTGATCTATGTCTTTCCCTTGCGGCTTCTGACCGAGTCCGGCGTCGGCTGGATGTCGGGCGGATTGCTGCCGGGACGCGAGCTGGTCAGAAGCCTCGACGATCTGCGCGGCATCTTCGCCGCCTATGGTGTCGGCTTCGCCTTCCTGTCGGCCCTGTTCGTGGCGCTGAACCAGTCCGGTCGCGCCACCGCGCCGACCGCCGGGGCGCGGGCCCGGCTCGGCAGGGCGCGCGACATCTGGCTGTTGTGCAGCATCTCGGGCCTGCTCTCGGCGGGCGTGGCCCTGAGCCCCGCCACCGCCGCCGCGCCCTGGCTGCCCGGTGTCTGCTACTGGATCATTCCCGTCGGAATCGGCCTGATGGGCCTGGCGCGGCGCAAGGCCGTGCCCGGGCCTACAGACCCAGAGCCGTCCTGACGTCGCGCCAGTCGACCATCTTGAAATTCTGCTGCCCGGGATTGGCCGCGTCCTCGTGGTCGTGGAACGCCAGGGCACCTTCGGGGAAGGGGCCGATCGGACCGGAGAAGGCATCGAGGCCGTCGGTCTGGGTGACGCCGTCGATCACCGGGCCGTCGACGATGGCGAATCGTCCGACGTAGACGTGATCGTCGCCTTCGATCCGATAGACCGGATAGGTGCTGTCGCCCTGGCTGGAGACGATCAGATATTCCATCCCGCGGTCCCGGATGATCGTCAGGCCCTCGACGTCGTCCTTGATGCGGATCCGGTCGACGCGGGCGATCTCCTTCGCCGTCGTCGGGGCGGCGGGATCGAAGTCGAAGCGCCAGAAGCCGACGTCCTCCTCGCCGACATAGAGGGTGTCTGCGGCGTCGTTGACGACACAGCCTTCCAGCTGGCTGCCGAGGGTCAGGACGCGCGGTGCGCCGATCACCGGCCCGGCGGGGCCGGCCGCGACCGTCATCTGGTAAACCGCCCCGGCCTTGGTGGTGACGACGAGGAAGAAGGCCCCCTCCCGTCGGCCCATGCAGAAGCCATAGGGCTCATAGGGCGTGGACAGGAAACCATAGTCCGTCGTCGTCAGGGTCGCGGGGTCGAACAGATACAGGTTTACGCCATTGCCGCCCGGCGCATCATTGCTGGCCGCCACCAGCACCTGCTCGCGCCCCGCAACGATGAAGCCGGTGCGATAATCGACGTTGTTCACGGGTCCGGACGGCAGGAACTGGCGCACCGTGCCGTCGAGGTTGTGAACATAGAGGCCGTCAGACTTGTCCGTTCCGAACATGACCGCACGGGACGGATCGCGCGGGTCCGCCCAAAGGGCCGGATCGTCCGCATCGACCGCGGGGTCGGTGGTCACCACCGTCTCCACTGCCGCCATGACGGCCCGGGCCGGATCGCCGGGCGCAAGGATCCCCTGCGGTCCCCGGTCCTCGACGGGCGCGCAGGCGGCGAGCAAGGCCGCGACGGCAGGGATCAGGATCAGGGTGCGCATGGCGAAGGTCTCCGTTCCCGGCGCGGGTCGCATCGCGGCTCGCCACGGTCAAGTCCGGCGGCGCGGCTTCCGGGCCACGTCACGAAAGTGAAATCAGGGCGTCGGCGGCGCGTCACGCAAGCTTCGCCTTCCCGTCGTGATGCGGGGCTAACCAGCGCCGGTCAAGCTGGGGCGAAACGTCGCCCGGCCGTCGGGGAAGATATCCATGCGTATGAAGTTGTTCCTGGGCGTCGCGCTCGCGCCGCTCGCCTTCGCCGGGGCGGCCTTCGCCCAGGAAGCCGAGACCGACGGTCCGGTCACCGCCGTCGAGGACGTCATCGTCACGGGCCAGCCGGCCCTGCGCAACCGCACCGACGACACGGTGCCGACCCTGTCCTACGACCTCGACTATTTCCAGCGGTTCGAGCCGCTGACCGTCGGTGACGCCCTCAAGCGGGTGCCCTCGGTTGCCTTCCTGTCGGACGTTCTGGAATCGGACGGTGTGCGCCTGCGCGGCCTCGATCCCGGCTACACCAAGATCCTGATCGACGGCGAGGAAGTGCCCGGCGGCGGCGTGGATCGCTCCTTCTTCGTGGACCGTATCCCCGCCGAGCTGATCGAGCGGGTTGAAGTGGTGCGGTCGTCCTCGGCCAACCGGTCGGGCGACGCGGTCGCCGGCACGATCAACATTGTCCTGCGCGACGCCCTGTCGCTGGACGGCGGCTATGTGCGTCTGGGTGCCATCGCGTTCCCGGACAGTGACTATGGCCAGTTCGGCGGCACCTACGGCGCCGTTTGGGGCGGCCAGGTCGGCCCGGGCCGTCTGCTGGTGGGCGCCAACGTCCAGGACCGTCGCAATCCGAAGCTGAAGTTCAGCCAGCGTTTTGACGAACCGGGCGGCACGCTCGAGAACACCGAGGTCCAGACCGACGTGCGCGACGGCACCGACTATGCCTTCAACGCGGCCTATGAGGTCGAGGTCGGCGGCGGCGTGCTGGACGTGTCGGGCGTGTTCGTGCGCACCGACCGCTTCCAGGACGAGGACTCGATCGAATACCGCGGCGGCATCGAGAACAATGCCAATCTGCTGACCGTCAACGACAACGACCTGGACATCCAGACCGACAACCTGTCGCTGCGCGCCGGCTATGAGCGCGACATGTTCGGCGGCGAGACCGAGTTCAAGATCGCCTACGCCACCTTCGACGACGAGCAGTACGAGTTCGAATCGGAGTCCGAGTATCTGCGTGACGCCAATCCCTTCCCCGAGGAGGACCGTTTCACGCTCGACTCGACCACGGTCGACATCTCCGAGTCCGAGCTGAAGGGCGGCATCGAGCACGAGATCGACCTCTCGAACGGCGTCGAGCTGGAGTTTGGCTTCCAGGCCAACCGCAAGGAGCGTGACAGCCTCGTCGCCGAGACGCCGCGCATCCGCTTCAACGTGCCGAACGCCCCGGCTCCGCGGCCGGCCGTGCCGGCCTTCGGGGCCTTCGTGCCTGTCGCCGGTGGCGACTCCTCGATCGAGGAGACCCGCTTCGACCCCTATGTGATGATCTCGGGTGAGAACGGTGCCTTCACCTGGGAAGCCGGACTGCGTTACGAGACCACCGACGTGACGGTGGTCGACCGCACCGTCGCCCCGGCCCTGCAGACGACCGAGAACGACTACGCCGAGCTGCTGCCCTCGTTCAGCGCCCGGATCACCGTCAGCGACACCGACCGGATCATCTTCTCGGCCGCGCGGACTGTGCGTCGCCCGAACTTCGACCGTCTGACCCCCGCCCTGCTGGAAGAAGAGTTCGGCGACTCCGACTTCCGGGGCAACCCGAACCTGCAGCCGGAGACCTCGGTCGGCTTCGACCTGGGCTTCGAGCGTCGTCTGGGCCGCCGCGGCATCGCCGGCGTCAACGTCTTCTGGCGCGAGATCGACAATCTGATCGAGGAAGTGAACACGGGCCTTGAAGGCTCGGCCGGTCCCGGCACCTTCATCTACACCGTGGACAACGTCGGCGACGGCAGCGTCTACGGCATCGAGTTCGACCTCTCGACGCCGCTGGACTTTGTCGGCATGGACTCGACCGGGGTGTTCCTGAACTACTCGTGGCTGGACAGCTCCATCCGTGACTTCATCGGCACCCGTCGCTTCAACGACCAGTCGGAATATGTGCTGAACTTCGGCTTCACCCAGGACATTCCGACCTGGGGCGCGGCCTTCGGCGCGACCTACCGCAAGCAGGGTGACGCCTTCGGCCGCGTCCTCGCCGAAGAGGTCGCCACCAGCTACGGCCCCGACCTGGAAATCTTCTTCGAGAAGCAGATCGGCTCGAACATCGTGGTCCGCCTGACCGGCTCCAACCTGCTCGACTCCTCCAAGGACGAGGTGTTCGACAAGTTCGACAGCGTCGACGACCAGCGCAACCGCGACTACGATGAGTACGAGCTGGAAACCGAGGCCGCTGGCCCGGTCTACCAGCTGGTGATGCGCCTCGCCTTCTGAGGCGGCTGACGATCCGGGGCCGACCCGGGGGCGATGACGAGGGGGCCGGACGGCGACGTCCGGCCCCTTTTCATATTGTGCGGCCCGCATCAGGGGATCGTGACCGCCAGCGCGCTGGACCCCGGCGCCCGCCCGGTCTAGTCGCCTGACGCGGGAGCGGTTCGCCCCTTGCATGGGCGGACCCGGGCGGCGCCGGGCCGCGTCAATTCGGGATGAGGGCGTCAACGCCATGGTGATGGAGGATCAGGTCGACTGGGTGCTGGTGCTGGGTGCCCTCGCCGCGATCGGCTTCGCCCTGGCCATCGCCGCCTTCGTCTTCGCCCTCGGTCGGCGCGGCACCCAGGAGGTCACTTCCGAGGCCCTGACCGAGGCGCTTCAGGCCCGCGAGGCGGCCGAGCGCCGCACGCTGGAGATCCTGAACGCCATCCCCGTGGCCCTGGTCGAGACCGACAAACAGGGCAAGTTCGTCTTCGCCAACCGCGCCGCCCACCAGTTGCTGGGCCGCCGTGACGCGGAGCTGCTGGGCCTGCGATTCCACTCGGCCACCTGGGGCATCACCTATCCGGACGGGCGGCCTGTCCCGCCCGATCTGCTGCCCAGCGCGCGGGCCCTGCGCGGCCAGACGGTCAAGGGCTTCCAGCACCTTCTGGCCAATCCGGCGACGCGGCGACGCATGCTGGTCTCCGTCACCGCCATGCCGGTCGAGAATGCGCGCGGCGAGGTCATCGGCTCCACGGCCGCGATCGTGGAGACCGAGGGCCTGACCGAGCCTGCCATCGAGCCGGCTGCCACGCCGGAGCCCGCGGCCCCGTCGGTCGGCGACCGGCTTGTCCGACGCGTGTTCGAGGCCGCCTCGACCGCCCTGGTGGTCATCGACGTCGAGGGTCGGCTCCGCGAGGCCAATCCGCCCGCGCGCGCCCTGGCGGGGCGTGACGACCTGATGCTGGGCGGCGATTTCGCCGATCTGTTTCTGGCTGAGACCGAGCGGGACGCCGCGCGCGCCGCCCTCGCCACGGCCCTGTCCGCCCCGGCCGGTGAGGCCCGACCGCTGGACGCCCATGATGGCCCCGCCGGCGGCATGCGCTGGCGGCTGCTACCCCTTATCGACGAGACCGGGGCCGTCGAGGCCCTGGTCGCCGCCGCCGAGCGGATCGAGGCCGAGGTGCCCGTCGAGGCGGTGATCCCGTCCACGCCGGAAGACGCCTCCGTGACCCCGGCGCAGCCCGCAGGCGATCCCGCCCTGACCGAGGCCCTCGCCAGGGCCTGGGACGATCTGAGAACGGCCCGGGCCGAGGCCGATGCCCTGCGCGAGGCCGCCGCACAGGCCGAGTCCGACGCCCGCGGTGAACTGGAAGCCGCGCGACGGCTGGAGAGTGTGGGACGTCTGACCGGCGGCGTCAGCCAGGACTTCAGCGCCCTGCTGGGCGTGATGACCAGCGCGCTCGACATGATCCTGAAGCAGGCCGACGAGCCCGACCGTGTGCGCCGGCTGGGCCGCGCCGCCCTCGCCGCCGGTCAGCGGGGCGAGGCCCTGACCCGGCGGCTGGCGGCCTTTTCCGACGGCCAGGACGGGCCGCCGACCCAGCGGATCGACCTGGGTACCGTGCTGCGAGGCTCGGAGGGCCGGTTGCGCGCCGCCGCGGGCCCGACCGTCGACCTGCTGATCGAAACCCCGACCGAGCCGATGGAGGCGCGGATCGACCCCGTCGCCCTCGACGCCGCCCTGGTGGCCCTCGTCACCAATGCGGCCCAGGCCACCGGCGGCCAGGGCTCTGTGGCAGTCAGGCTGGTGCCCGGCGAGGACGGTGGAGCCCTGATTTCCGTCCGGGACAACGGCGCAGGCATGACCGAAGACGTCGCCCGACGCGCCATGGAGCCCTTTTTCACCACCCGCGAGGGCGCGGCCGGACTGGGACTCGCCCAGGTGCACGCCTTCGCGCGCCAGTCGGGCGGGACCCTGTCGATCGACAGCGTCCCGGAGCGCGGGACCGATGTGACGCTGAACCTACCCACCCCGGACTGACGGGCTTTCCGTCGCACCCATCTCGATCATCCACAGGCATCGTGTTAAGGTTTGGGGTCGTCGGAGGGGGAAGCCCGATGTTGAGATACCTTGCACGCCTCGTCGTGGGACTGGTCGTGGCCGGATACGGGTCCTGGGTGGCGTGGCCGCTGATCGCGCCGTTCGCCGCCGGCGGAGACGTCGAGGCGGCCGCCATGGCCGCATGGCAGCAGATCCGCGTGACCGGCCCGGCCCAGGCCGCCTTCTGGATCGGGGCCACCGTCCTCTATCTGGCGGCTGCCGCCCTGGCGATTTTCGGCCATGTCCGTGCCTCGGGGGCCTATCTTCTGGCCTTCGTGTCGGAGATCAATCTGCGGCTGCTGGCCTCGGAGTATGGCACGGCAGCAGGTGCCCATGTCGGGGCCCGCACCCGCGAACTGCTGTCTGCAGGGTTTGGCCCCATCGATCCGGATCCGATCGCGCTGGCGGCCCTCGCCATCCTGGGCCTGGTCGTGCTGGCGCTGGAGTTCTGGCCGCGCGTCGAGTCACGCCGGAGCGGCGCTCCGACCCAGCCGTCCCCGCAGCAGGCTTCGGCCTGAACCCGAGGCGCGCCGACGGCGGTACCGGCCGCCGGGAGTTCCCCCTCGGCGGCCTGCGCGGGCGGGTGTAGTCTGTTCCCGAAAGGGAAAGGGAAGCTGGATGCAGATCCTCCGCATGGTCCTCGTTCTGGCCGTCGTCGGCTATGCCGGCTACCTCGCCTGGCCGTTCGTCTCGCCCTTGCTGGAAGGGGCTGATCCGGCCGCGGCCGTGACCCGCGCCTTCGCCGAGGCGGGGGCCGAGGGCGTCACCCCGGCCCTGCTGTGGATCGGGGCGGTGGTCCTGTATCTGATCGCGGCAGCCCTGCTTGGGGCGGGCAATCCGCGGGCGGTGCTGGCCTATTTCCTCGGCTTCATGGCCGACGCCGTGCTGCGTCTGGCCCTCGAGCGCAGCCGGGCCGCCCCCGACGTCGCCGCCCGATCCGAGGCCGCCCTGGTCGAGGGCGGACCCAAATCCCTGCCCGTCGACATGGGATCCAGCCTCGGGGTCGATCCCCTGTGGCTGGTTCTGGCCGGTCTGGTGGTGCTGGGGCTGGTCATCTTCCTCGCCACCCGCCGTGTCCGTCAGGCGCGTGCTTCAGGGGCCCTTGCCTGAAAGCCCCGGCACGCGGTTGATTCCGCGCCGCCGATGGTTAGGTTCCGCGGCGCGCTCCCGACGCCCGAGGACCCCATGGCCGACGCCCCCACCGCCCCCTACGACGTCATCATCATCGGCGGAGGACCGGGCGGATACAACGCGGCGATCCGCGCCGGCCAGCTGGGCCTGAGGGCCGCCTGCGTGGAAATGCGCGAGACGCTGGGCGGCACCTGTCTGAACGTCGGATGCATGCCCTCCAAGGCCCTCCTGCATGCCTCGGAACTGTATGAGGCGGCGTCGCGCGACTTCGCCGGCCTGGGTATCGACGTCTCGCCCCGGCTGAACCTGGCCCAGATGATGGCCCAGAAGCAGGAGAGCGTGAACGGCCTGACCAAGGGCATCGAATTCCTGTTCAAGAAGAACAAGGTCGACTGGCTCAAAGGCCGCGGCCGCCTCGACGGCCCGGGCCGGGTGACGGTCGAGGGGCCCCACGGGACCGCGACCTATGAGACGAGGAACGTCGTCATCGCGACGGGTTCCGAGCCCACACCCCTGCCCGGCGTCGCCTTCGAGGACGGCAAGGTGGTGGACTCGACCGGCGCGCTGTCGCTGGCGTCCGTGCCGAAGTCGCTGGTGGTGATCGGTGCCGGCATCATCGGCCTGGAGCTGGGCTCGGTCTGGCGCCGCCTCGGCGCCGAGGTGACGGTGGTCGAATACCTCGACCGCATCACCCCGGGCATGGATTCCGACATGGCCAAGGCCTTCCAGCGGGTCCTGACCAAACAGGGCGTCAAGTTCCGGCTCGGAACCAAGGTTACGGGCACCCGGGTGGTCAAGGCGGGCGTCGAACTGACCGTCGAGCCGTCAAAGGGCGGCGAGACCGAGGCTTTGACCGGCGACGTCGTGCTGGTCGCCATCGGCCGTCGGCCCTTCACCGAGGGGCTCGGGCTGGAGACGGTCGGCGTGACGCCGGACGCCCGGGGCTTTCTGGCCAATGATCACTTCAAGGTGGCGGAGGGCGTCTGGGTGATCGGCGACGTGACCCATGGGCCGATGCTGGCCCACAAGGCCGAGGAAGACGCCGTCGCCTGCATCGAGCGGATCGCGGGCAAGGCCGGTCACGTCGACTACAATCTGGTCCCCAG
>CAMCIP010000053.1 GCA_945874855.1 Brevundimonas vancanneytii | reverse complement strand
CTCCCTCACAGCGAAGGGCCCGCCGGAGTGATCCGGCGGGCCCCTGCCTTGGGTTCGACGTGTCTTCTGCGGCGTGAGCCTTAGAAGTTGATGTCGATGGTGGCGCGACGGTTGAGCGGCTCGCGCACGCCGTCGGCGGTCGGACGGTCCAGACGCGGGTTCTGCTCGCGCTCGCCGCGGGCGTCGACGCGCAGGACGCCGGAGTTCACGCCGCGGGCGACCAGGGCGTCGGCCACGGTGCGGGCGCGGCGGCTGGACAGGCCTTCGTTATAGCGGGCCGAGCCCGAGGTGTCGGCGTGACCGACGACCACGATCGAGGTCGGACGTCCCGAAGCCGCATAGGCCGCCGCCTGGGCGATGACGTTGTTGGCGTCAGCCGACAGGGCGGTGGAGTCCCACTCGAAGTAGACGATGAACTGACGCGCGGCCGGGGCCGGGGGCGTCGGGCGCGGCGGAACCGGCGGGGCCACCGGCGGACGCGGGGCGACCGGCGGCGGAGCGACCGGCGGCAGCGGCGGCGGCGTGACAACCGGCTCGGCACCGAAGGCCCAGCGCAGGCCCAGGGTCACGGTGTGGCTCTCGTTGTAGTCGCCTTCGAACACGCCCAGGGCCGGAGCGGCCGAGGTGAAGGAGGCGAACTCGAGGTCCGTCATGAAGTAGCGGTAGGTCAGGTCGACGTCGAGACGCTCGCCCAGGGCCAGCGACACGCCGGCAAGGGCCTGGGCCGCCAGCGCCGTAGAGCTGTCGTCGGCCGCGAAGCTCACAGCGCGGTTGCTGCCCAGCGTGCCCACCATGTCGGTGTTGACCCGGGCCACGCCCGCGCCGACGCCGACGAAGGGACGGATGCCCCAGCTGTCGTCGCCGAAGTCATAGATGGTGTTGACCATCAGCGAGGCGACCTGCATGTCGCCTTCCGGTCCGCCGCAGGCACCAGCCGGCGACGGGCGGCAGATCCCGCCCGCGACGCCGTTGCGCGACACCGTATCAATGTCGCCAGAGCGGTAGCCGCCCTCGAGCTCGACACGCCAGTTCTGGTCAAAGCGATAGCCCAGACGCGCGAATGCCGCCCAGCCGTCCTCGAGCTCGAACTCATACCCCGTACCCGTGCCGCCGTTGCTCACCGCCGCGACGTTGTTCGCCTTCGTCCAGCCCGCGTCCACCGCGCCATACCAGCCCAGCGGATCCGCAGACGCCGTGCCCGCTGCCATGAGGCCCGCAACCGCGACGCTCGCAAAAAGATTCAGTTTCATGCTGTCCTCACAATCCAATGGATGCCTTGTGGCCTGTTACACGGGCCATTACGGGCCGTAGAACGACAATATGAGGACGAGGTTCCTCAATTTCGCCATCCCCGCTGCGACTGTGGCGCCGATTCAACACATTCGGCCGTGCGCGAGGCGAAAATCGCCTGCTAAGGGAGGCGCATCGAGGATGCGGGGAGAGACCATGCGGTTCGACGACAGGGTGGCGATCGTGACCGGCGCAGGGGGAGGCCTGGGGCGCGCCCATGCCCTCGCCCTTGCCGCGCGGGGGGCAAAGGTCGTCGTCAACGATCTGGGCGGCGCGCGCGACGGCTCGGGCAGTTCCCTGACGGCGGCGCAGACGGTGGTGGCGGAGATCGAGGCCCTCGGCGGAACCGCGATGGCCGACGGCGCTTCGGTCACGGAGCCGGCGGCCGTGCAGGCGATGGTCGACCGGACGATGGCGGCCTGGGGCCGGGTCGATGTGCTGGTCAACAACGCCGGGGTCCTGCGCGACAAGACCTTCGCCAAGATGGAGCTCGAGGACTTCCGTTTCGTGGTCGACGTGCACCTGATGGGCGCGGTCAACTGCACCAAGGCGGTGTGGGAGATCATGCGGGCCCGGAACTATGGCCGCATCGTCATGACGACCTCGTCGTCGGGTCTGTACGGAAATTTCGGCCAGGCGAACTACGGGGCGGCCAAGATGGCCCTGGTCGGACTGATGCAGACCCTGTCGATCGAGGGCGCGAAGAACGACATCCGCGTCAACTGCCTGGCCCCGACGGCCCACACCCGCATGACCGAGGATCTGGGCGCCGCCCTGCCGCTGGATCAGCTGGGGCCGGACCTGGTCACGCCCGGCCTGCTGCATCTGGTCAGCGAGGACGCCCCGACCCGCTGCATCCTGGCGGCCGGGGCCGGTGGCTTCGAGCGCGCCTACGTCACCCTGACGCAAGGCATCCGCATCACCGGGGAGGACGCCCCCGAACAGGTCGCCGCCCGCTTCACAGAGATCAGCGACCGCGCCGACGAGATCGTGCCCGAGATGGGCGCGGCCCAGGGGATGATCGAACTGGGCAAGTTGCAGAAGGCCCTCACACGCTGACGACTTGCCTTGACGTCGCGTCAGGCGCTTAGGGACGTGGAGCCCGGGATCGGGCTCAAGCAGCGCGCGACCGCGTCGCGCGCGGTAGCCCACCAAGGAGCGCCTCATGCGTGAAGCCGTCATCGTCTCCACCGCCCGCACGCCGATCGGGCGCGCCTACCGCGGGGCCTTCAACGACACCCAGGCCCAAAGCCTCGGCGCCCACGCCGTGCGCCACGCCGTCGAACGCGCCGGGGTCGATCCGGCCGAGATCGAGGACGTGGTGATGGGGGCGGCCCTGCAGCAGGGATCGACCGGCACCAATGTGGCGCGCCAGATCGCGCTTGCGGCCGGCCTGCCCGCCACCGTCCCGGGAATGAGCCTGGATCGCCAGTGCGCCTCGGGCCTGATGGGGATCGCGACGGCGGCCAAGCAGGTGATCTTCGACCAGCAGAAGATGGCGGTGGGCGGCGGCCTGGAGTCCGTCTCCCTGGTCCAGAACCAGCACATGAACCTGTACCGCATGAAGGATGAGGCGCTTCTGACGCTGTCGCCCCACATCTACATGTCGATGCTGGAGACGGCCGAGGTGGTGGCCCGACGCTATGGCGTCTCGCGCGAGCGGCAGGACGACTATGCCCTTCAATCCCAGCAGCGCACGGCCCAGGCCCAGGCCGACGGCCGGTTCGACGCCGAGATCGTGCCCATGACCGCCTCCATGCTGGTCGTGGACAAGGCCACCGGCCAGACGTCCTCGAAAGAGGTCACCCTGTCGAAGGACGAGGGCAACCGACCCGAAACGACGCTGGAGGGGCTGCAGTCGCTCAAGCCCGTCTTCGGCGGCGGCGAGGTGATCCAGCAGGGCGAGTACATCACCGCCGGCAATGCCTCACAGTTGTCCGACGGTGCCTCGGCCTGCGTGGTCATGGAGGCCGGCGAGGCGGTCCGCCGCGGCCTGCAGCCGCTGGGCGCCTATCGCGGCATGGCGGTGGCCGGCTGCGAGCCGGACGAGATGGGCATCGGCCCGGTCCATGCCGTGCCCATCCTGCTGCGCCGTCACGGGCTGACGGTGGACGACATCGGCATCTGGGAACTGAACGAGGCCTTCGCCGTGCAGGTGCTCCACTGCGCCGACGTGCTGGGCCTCCCGATGGACCGGCTGAACGTCTCGGGCGGGGCGATCTCGATCGGCCACCCCTACGGTATGTCGGGCGCGCGCATGGCCGGCCACGTCCTGATCGAGGGCAAGCGGCGCGGCGCCCGATACGGCGTCGTCACCATGTGCGTCGGCGGCGGCATGGGCGCGGCCGGGCTGTTCGAGATCTTCTAGACCGCCGCGACGGGCCTGATGCGGTGATCGCCGGCCCCGCTGCCGACGCCGCCCTCATCCCCGACCGTGATCTCCCTGAGCTGACCAATCACTGTCGAACGACCCCGGCTCCACCGACCCTGGCGGAACCCGCCCGTTGTGCGACGGCGCACGATGGGCGAAACCGGCGGCATGAATCATGATCCGGCGGCCATGACTTCCCGCGCCCGCGAGGTGCTGCGCCTGAACGTCGCGGCGCTTCAGGCCCTGGAGGCGGGGCTGGACGACGGCCTGTCCCGGGCGGTCGAGGTGATCCTGTCGCGGCCCGGCTACGTCGTCGTGACGGGCATGGGCAAGTCGGGCCACATCGGCGGCAAGATCGCCGCCACCCTCGCCTCGACCGGCACGGCCAGCTTCTTCGTCCACCCGGCCGAGATGAGCCACGGCGACCTCGGCATGCTGCGCGGCGACGTGACCCTGCTGGCCCTGTCCAACTCGGGCGAGAGCCGCGAACTGCGCGATCCCCTGCTGTTCTGCCGTCGGCAGGGCATTCCGGTGATCGGCATGACCCAGCGCCCGGACAGCTTTCTGGGCCGCAACGCCACCGTCTGCCTGACGCTGCCGCAGATGGCCGAGGCCTGTCCCAACGGTCTTGCGCCCACCACCTCGACGCTGATGAGTCTGGCTCTGGGCGACGCCCTGGCCATGGTGCTGATGGACCGGCGCGGCTTCACGGCCCAGGATTTCGGCCTGCACCATCCGGGCGGGAAGCTGGGCATGGGCCTGCAATCCGTACGCGACTGGATGGGCGATCGGCCGGAGTCGCCGGCCCGGGTCGCCCTGGACGCGCCGTTCGTCGAAGTGGTCTCGGCCATCACGGAGGGCCGCAAGGGGGCGGTCTGCGTGCTGAATCCCGACGGCACGCTGGCCGGAATCGTCACCGACGGCGACGTACGCCGTGCCTTGTCGCGCGAGGGCGACATCAAGGCCCTGGCTGCCGCGGGCCTGATGAGCCCGAGGCCCAAGACGATCCATCCTGACGCCCGGATGACCGACGCCCTCGACCTGATGACCCAGAACCGAATCGCCACCCTGCTGGTGGTCGAGGACGACCGGCCCGTCGCCATCATGCATGTGGCCGAGCTCATGCAGGCGGGCTACGTCTCCTGATGGCCCGCATCTGCGTCGACGGCTTCAACATCGGTCTGAGGAAGACCACCGGCATCGCCACCTATGGCCGCAACCTGCTGACCGCGCTGGACGGCATGGGGCATGAGACCCAGGTCCTGTATGGGCCGACCGCGAAGCCGTCGAAACGACCCCTGCTGAACGAGATCGCCCTGGTCGATGCGCGCGACGTCGGCGAGAAGCGGCTGGCCCGGCTGTTCGGCACGGCTTCAGCCTATGTGGGACGCACGGCCCGCGCCGTTCAGCCGTCCGACGCCGTGGTCTGGCCCTCGCGGGGCGGGGGGCGGCCCCGCGCCCAGGCCTATTGGTCGGCCGCGCGCCTGTTCACCACAGCCCAGCGAAACTTTGCCGCAAGGCGAGGCACGACCGCCGTCCGGTTCGCCGAAGACGCCCGGGTCGGCAGGCCCGACCTGGTGCACTGGACCACCCCCCTGCCGCTGCACGCGCCCGGCCGGGCCAATGTGGTGACCATCCACGACCTGATCCCCCTGCGCCTGCCGCACACCACCCTGGACAACAAGCGGGCCTTTTTCCGCCTGTGCCGCGACGCCGTGCGCCGCGCCGACGCCATCGCCGTGGTGTCGGAGGCCACCCGCCGCGACGTGGTGCGCCTGCTCGGCGTGCCCGAGGACCGCCTGGTCACCACCTGGCAGTCGGTGGAGATCCCCGCGCGCCTGTCCGACCGGCCGCAGGACGAGGTCGCCGCCGACCTGCTGGGCGCCTTCGATCTGGGCTGGAAGGACTATTGGCTGCACTGGGGCGCGATCGAGCCCAAGAAGAACCTCGGTCGCGTCGTGGAGGCCTATCTGACCTCCGGTTCCACGCGGCCGCTCGTCGTGGTCGGCGGCAAGGGCTGGCTGGACGAGGATGAGACGGCCCTGATGCACGCCTATCGGTCGCGCGGAAAGGCGGCCCGCAAGCGCATCCGCACCTTCGACCACCTGCCCTTCTCCCTGCTGGTGAGCCTGATCCGGGGGGCACGGGGCACCCTGTTTCCCTCCATCTATGAGGGGTTCGGCCTGCCGGTGCTGGAGTCCATGCTGCTGGGCACGCCGGTGATCACCTCGACGGTCGCCTCCCTGCCCGAGGTGGCGGGTGACGCGGCCCTGACGGTCGACCCCTACGACCCCGTCGCCATTTCGCGCGCCATCCGGGCCCTCGACGCCGACGAGGACCTGGCCGCCGACCTGGTCGCGCGGGGCCGGCTGCAGGCGGCACGGTTCAGCCCCGAGGCGCACCGGGCCCGACTGGTCGAGCTTTACGCCGGGGTGCTGTGACCCGCATCCTGTTCGAGGTCGGCCGCCTGATCGGACGGCGCGACCGCGACGCCCCGACCGGCGTCGACCGGGTCTGTCTGGCCTATGACCGTCGCCTGCGCGCCCTGCCGGGGGTCACGGTCGTGCCCGTGCACACCACCCTGAGGCGCATGACGGCACTGGATCCCCGCTGGGTCGAGGCCGAGATCACCGACCTGGCCGGGCGATGGGCGGGCGGGCCGGGCGCCGGGCCTTCGCCCGACGAGGCCCGGCTGATGCGGGCCCTGACCGGACCGCGGCCCGCCCGGTCCCTGATCGGTCCCACGGACGCGGAGCCTGAGGGACGGCGGCGGCGCACGGTCGAGCGGCTTCTGCGCACCCGCCCCCTGCCGGAACTGCGGCGCGGCGACCTGTACATCGACGTCGGCCACGCCCCGCTGGACGGGCCCTGGGGTCTGGCCCGCCTGGCCGAGCAGGGCGTGCGGAGCCAGGTCATGATCCATGACCTGATCCCCATCTCCCATCCCGAATTCTGCCGCCCGGGAGAGGCCGCGCGCCATCGGAGCCGGGTCCGGGCGGCGCTGAGTCATGCATCGGGGATCACCGTCAACTCGCGGGCCACGGCGGCCGCCCTGGCTGCAATGGCGGCGCGGGAAGGCCTGGCGGGGCCGCCGGTCACCGCCGCGCCCCTCGGCCTGGAGCCCCTGTTCCACGGACCGCGCTGGGCCCCGGCCCCCGCGCCCTGGTTCGTTTGCGTCGGCACGCTGGAGCCCCGCAAGAACCTGGTCTTTCTGCTGACGGTCTGGCGCCGGCTGGCCGAGTCCCTGGGCGCCGCCGCGCCGAGGCTGGCCCTGATCGGCCGTCATGGCTGGGAGAATGAGGCCATTCTGGATCATCTGGAGCGATCTCCGCCGCTGCAGGGGCTGGTCCACCATGCGGCCGAGCTGCCCGACGCGGCTTTGGCGCGGTTGATGACCGGCGCGCGGGCGGTTCTGGCGCCGTCGATGATCGAAGGATTCGACCTGCCGGCGCTGGAAGCCCTGTCGCTGGGCGTGCCGGTCATCGCCTCGGACGTGGCCGCGCACCGCGAACTGGCGCGCGGCGCGCGACTGATCGATCCCCTGGACGGGCCGGCCTGGGCCCGGGCGATCGCCGAGGCCTGCGAAGCCCCGTCCGCGCCCCCGCCGTTCACGGCCCCGACATGGACGGACCATTTCGACCGGATCGCGGCGCTGGCGGGCCCGGCCCAAGGCCGGTAAGTCTGTCGCATGCGCGCCCTCCTGCCGACCTTCGTCGTCGCCCTGTTTCTGACGGGCTGTCAGAGTCTGCCGGCCGACGGCCCGTCCGCGCGCACCCTCTCTGAACCCGGGCATGCCCTCGTCGAGGTGGACTTTGGCGTCAGCCAGACCCTGCGGACCCTGGCCGAAGCGACCCCCGCCGGTCTGGCCGGGGCCGATTTCGACGGCCCCCTGGACCTGATCGGGGTCGGCGACGAGCTGAGCCTGTCGATCTATGAGCCGTCGGGCGCCCTGTTCGGGGCCCGCGGGGCGGACGGTCGGGTGCAGGGGGGCAGCGAGACCTTCACCGCCACGGTCGATCGCGACGGCCGGATCGGCGTGCCCTTCGGCGGCCGGGTGGCGGTTCAGGGTCTGACCGCGCCCCAGGCCGCCGACGTCGTGCGCCGGGCGCTGGCCGGTCGCGTCGGCTCGCCCCAGGTCACCGCCGCCCTGTCGCGCCAGCCTTCCAATGGCGTCACCGTCCTGGGCGAGGTCAAGACGCCCGGCCGGGCCGTGCTGACTCTGGAGGCGTCGCGGCTTCTGGACGTCGTGGCCGCGGTGGGCGGGCCCAGCCGCCCGGCCGAGGAGATCGAGGTGCGCCTGCGCCGCGACGGGCGGGAGTGGTCGGCGCCCCTGATCCAGGTGATGTCGGCCTTCGACCAGAACGTCCGCCTGCGCCCCGGCGATCAGCTGGCCCTGATGCACCGCCCGCGCCGTTACTCCAGCTTCGGCGCCCTGGGCGAGGTGACCCAGGCCGATCTGGGCCCCGGGGAGCTGACCCTGGCCGGCGCCCTGGGCCGGTCCGGCGGGCTGGACCCGACCCGGGCAGACGCCCGTCAGGTGCTGCTGTTCCGCTTCGAACGGCCCGAGGCCGCGCGGGCGCTCGGCCTGACCCAGGCGCCGACGCCACGCGGGGTGCCGGTGGTCTACCGGCTGGACCTGACGCGACCCGACGGCCTGTTCGCCGCCCAGGACTTCGTCGTGCGGCCCGACGACCTGATCTATGTGCCCCGGTCGGGCTCGACCGAGCTGAGGGGCTTCTTCGAGCTGGTCCAGAGCGTCACCCGCGTCGTCTACGACGTCTCGGTGACCAGCGCGCTGAACCTGGACTGAGACGGTGAGCCACGACGCCGTGCTGGCGCGGCTGTCAGAGCTCGAGACCCTGGCGCTGGCCGTCTATACGGCCCACGGTCTGCCGACCCGCCCCGGCCACTATCGCCGCGGCCCGCGGGCGGGGCGTTGGACCTGGCTGGGCGCGGATCTGCCGCCCGAGGCCCGCTGGGCCGAGATTCTCGCGCGCCCGCCGGAGAAGGGCTGGCGTCACGCCGCCCTCGCCGACCTCGGCGCCCGTGACGGTCGCCCCGGCCCCGTCGCCGCCTCGGAGACGCTGAAGGCCGTGGGGCGGCTGCGGGCGCGGCTGACGTCGGGCGAACCGCTGACGCCGGAAGACCTGCTGGATGCGCTGACTCTCGGTCCCGCTCCGGGCGGAGGCGGGAAGCCTAGGGCTCGGCGCCGGTCGCCCGCATGATCATGGCGCGCAGTTCGGCGATGCCGTCGCCCTTCTCCGCCGAGGTCAGCGCCACCTCCGGATAGGCGGCGGCGCGCCTGGACACGGCCTTCAGCGTGGCCTCGGCGGTGGCCCTGGCCTCGCCCGGCTTGATCTTGTCGGCCTTGGTCAGGACGATCTGATAGCTGACGGCCGCCAGATCCAGCGCGTCCAGCGCCTCGGCGTCGACGCTCTTCAGCCCGTGGCGGGCGTCGATCAGCAGATAGACCCGCTTCAGCGTCACCCGGCCGCGCAGATAGTCGCGCCCGAGGTTCTGGAACCGCTTGACCTCACCCTTGGACGCCTTGGCCCAGCCGTAGCCGGGCAGGTCGACCAGCCGCATCTTGCCGTCCAGGTCGAAGAAGTTGACCTCGCGCGTGCGGCCCGGCTCGTTGGAGGCCCGCGCCAGCTTGTGCATGCCGACGAGGGCGTTGATCAGGCTGGACTTGCCGACATTGGACCGGCCGGCGAAGGCGACCTCGGGCAGGTCCGGATCCGGCAGCTGCTCGATCTTCGCCGCCCCCATGACGAAGGTGGCGGGCCGCGCGAACAGGACGCGGGCGGCCTCCAGTTCGGCCGCCGCCTGCGCCTGCTCCCCGGGCGTCATGCCGCGGTCTTGCGGATGTAGCGGTCGATGAACTGGTCGATCGGATTCTCCGCCTTGAAGCGGTGCATGATCACATACTGCTGCAGGATCGACAGGACGTTGTTCCATGCCCAGTAGATCAGCAGGCCCGCCGCGAACGGAGCCATGATGAAGGTGAAGACGATCGGCAGGAAGGCGAAGATCTGGCGCTGGACCGGATCGGGCATGGGCGGGTTCATGGCCTGCTGCAGCCACATGGTGAAGCCGTAGAAGATGGCCAGCACGCCGAGGCCGAGGGTGATGCCGCCGGTCGCGTCGCTGCCCAGCAGGCCGCCGATCAGGGGGGCGCTCGACGGATCCCAGGGGATCAGGCCGAACAGGTTCCAGATGTTGGACGGGTCGCGCGCCGACAGGTCCTGGATCCAGCCGAAGAAGGGCGCGTGCCGCATCTCGATCGTCACCGTCAGCACCTTGTACAGGGCATAGAAGACCGGGATCTGGATCACGATCGGAATACAGCCGGCCAGCGGATTGATCTTCTCGCGCTGGTAAAGGGCCATCAACTCCTGCTGCTG
The DNA here is from genome assembly GCA_945874855.1 of Brevundimonas vancanneytii. Taxonomy (GTDB): domain Bacteria; phylum Pseudomonadota; class Alphaproteobacteria; order Caulobacterales; family Caulobacteraceae; genus Brevundimonas; species Brevundimonas vancanneytii_A. Next base: position 1,982 of record CAMCIP010000053.1, on the reverse strand, counting down.
CTTCTGGGCGTCGGCGCTGTGCTTCTTCTTGATCTCCTCCATCTTGGGCTGGAGGTTGCGCATCTTGGACAGGCTCTCATAGGCCTTGTTGGCCAGCGGGAAGAGCAGCAGCTTGACCAGCACCGTCAGGCCGAGAATGGCCATGCCGACGTTGCCGAGCAGGCCGTAGAGGAAGTCCAGCGTCAGGAACAGCGGCCGGGTCAGGAAGAACAGGAAGCCCCAGTCGATGGCGTAGATCAGGCGCGGCACGCCCAGCGACTTCTCATAGTCGGCCAGGATCTCGTTGCGCTTGGCCCCGGCGAACAGGCGTTGGGTATGGGTGATCTGGCGGCCCGGCGCGACCGTGCGGTCCATGCCCAGCATGGTGGCCGAATAGGTGTTGAAGGCCTGGCCTTCGCGCACGCGGAAGGCAGTTTCGACCCGCTGGTCCTGCTCGGGAATCAGGGCCGCCAGCCAGTACTGGTCGGTGATGCCCAGCCAGCCGCCGACGGACTCCTTCTCCTCGACCGGCTTCTTGCGCCAGTCGCCGTATTTCAGCTGACGCGAGGTGTGGCGGCCGTCCTCTCCGAAGGCCCCGATGGCGCCTTCATGGATGATCTGGTTCTTGCCGAGCGTGGCCGGCACGCCGAGCCGCTCGACCCGGCCCCAGGGGCGAAGGGTGATGGGAGTGGCGCCGAAATTGGCAACCGTGTCCTGGACCGTGAAGACGAACCGGTCGTCGACCGACACCACCCGCGTGAAGCGCAACCCGGCACCGTTGTCCCAGGTGAGGGTGATCGGCGTGGTCGGCGTCAGCTCGCCCCCCCGGGTCAGACGCCAGACGGTGGACGGGCCGGGCACGCCGCCGGCGACATTGGGCCCGCTCCAGCCGAACAGGGCCTGATAGGCGTGGCGCATGCCCTGCGGGCGGAACAGTTCCACCGGCGGGGAGTCGGCGTCCAGAGTCTCGCGGTACTGGGTCAGGAACAGGTCGTCGATCCGACCCCCGACCAGAGACAGCGTGCCCTGAAGGGCGGGCGTCCGGATGCGGACGCGGGCGGAGGTCTGGCCGGTGGCCGCATCGGTCGCCAGGGCCTGGGCCCGGTCCTCGATCACCTTTGCCGCAGCCGGGGCGGCGGAGCCGACCTCGCCCGCCGGGCGCGCCGGACCGGTCGCGGTGGATTCGGCGCGCGCCTGCAGCGCCGCCTTCCTCTGCTCGGCCTGCGGCCCCAGCACCAGAAACTGATAGGCGACCAGGAAGATCACCGTGATCACGACGAACAGGATCGTGTTCCGGCCGTTGTCGTCTTTCATGAAGTCAGGCGTCCTGAGCGGGGGGCGGATCGGCGTAAATCTGGGCGGCGGTCGCGGCGGGCGCGCGATCCGTGGCCGGGTCGGGCCGCGCCGGCCGCGGGGTCGCCAGCCTTGTAAGCGCGGACGCGACGTCGTCAAGCAATCGCGGCCACGGCCGGTCCGGCGTGCCCATGCGGGCGATCAGCACATAGTCGGTTCCGGGGTGGCCCAGTTGCGGCAGAAGGGCCCGCGCCGCCTCGCGCAGACGGCGCTTGGCCCGGTTGCGGACCACCGCCCCGCCGATCTTGCGCGTGGCGGTGAAGCCCACGCGGATGGCGTCGGACCCGTCGGCGCGCGGCAAGGCCTGAACCACCACGGCCCCGCGCGCCTCGGAACGGCCTTTGGCGGCCGCCAGGAACTGGGGCCGCCGGGTCAGGCGCGAAATGTCCGATGTGTCAGTCATGCGTCCTCCCCGTCCGAGGAGGCGGGGGCGGTCGTCAGGCGGTCAGGCGCTTGCGGCCCTTGGCGCGGCGGCGCATGACGATCTTCTGGCCGTTCTTGGTGGCCATCCGCGCGCGGAAGCCGTGACGGCGCTTGCGCACGAGTCGGGACGGCTGATAGGTCCGCTTCACGGTCGGCTCCGGGGTTGATCGTCAGGACGGACGCAACGATTGCCGTCCGCCGCAGGAAGGGCGGGCGTATACGGCCGC
>CAMCIP010000052.1 GCA_945874855.1 Brevundimonas vancanneytii | reverse complement strand
TGGGCGATCGCAGGGCCCGGCGCGTGCCGAAGATCTCGATGATCGTCCCGCCGTCGCGGACCACCAGAGTGTACTGGTCCTCGCCGGGGTAGTAGCGCGCCGTGGCGAGCAGGGCCGGATTGGCGGGCCCCAGAACCGGCACGGTCGAGGCCTGGATCTGCGGCAAGGCGGCGCGGGCCGGGCTCTTGGCCAGCATGTCCCGCAGCCGGACCGCCAGGGGGTCGGCCCGGGCCTGACGAACGGCGACGGCGTCGGCCTGGTCGGGCGCCAGGATCACTGTCGAAGGGACGGGCGGGGCCGAAGGATCGATCGGCGCCTGCGGTCTTGTCTGGGTCCAGGCCACACCGGCCATGACGGCCGTGCCCACGACGCCCAGCGTCCACGCAAGTGATCTGCGCATGCGCCGCCCTCCCCACACCGGTTGCAGGCGTCTGAATATCATCGTTTCGCGTACGGGGCGACCTCGCCCTTGCATTCGGGCCGGGGGGCGCGTATGTCCGCGCGCACTTCACACGCAGGCGTGGCGGGGTCGGGGAGACATCCCGGTCCGGCCGTTCCGAGGGCTTCTGCCTTTAAGCGCCTGCGGCGGATCAATCGGATAAAGGACTTACCGCAGATGGCTCTGCCTGAATTCTCCATGCGCACCCTGCTCGAAGCGGGCGCCCACTTCGGCCACCAGACGCACCGCTGGAACCCGAAGATGGAGCGCTACATCTTCGGATCGCGCTCGAACATCCACATCATCGACCTGTCCCAGTCGATCCCCCTGCTGCACCAGGCCCTGGTCGCCGTGCGCGAAGTCGCCGCCAAGGGCGGCCGGGTGCTGTTCGTCGGCACCAAGCGTCAGGCGTCGGATCCGATCGCCGAGGCCGCCAAGCGCTGCGCCCAGTACTATATGAACAACCGCTGGCTGGGCGGCACGCTCACCAACTGGCGCACCGTGTCGGGCTCCATCGCCCGCCTGCGCGAGCTGGACAGCCTGCTGGAGTCGGGCGGCGAGGGCCGGGTCAAGAAGGAACTGCTGACCCTGCAGCGCGAGCGCGACAAGCTGGAACTGTCGCTGGGCGGCATCAAGGACATGGGCGGCCTGCCGGACATCATGTTCGTGATCGACACCAACAAGGAGGCGATCGCGATCCAGGAAGCCCGCAAGCTGAACATCCCGGTCATCGCCATTCTCGACACCAACTGCGATCCGGACGGCATCACCTTCCCGATCCCGGGCAATGACGACGCCGCCCGCGCCATCCAGACCTATTGCGACCTGATCGCCGACGCCGTCCTCGACGGCCTGGCTGCCGGGGCCTCGGCCTCGGGCGTGGATCTGGGCGCGGCGGTGAACCCGGACGAGCCGATGCTGCGTGAAGCGCCGGTCGCCGTGGCCCCTCCGGCCGAGGCCGACCCGGTCGCTGAGGAAATGCTGGCCGCCGCCGAGCCGACCGCCGAAGCCGCTCCGGCGGAAGAGGCAGCCGCCGAAGACGCGCCCGCCGCCGAGACCGAGACCACCACGGCCTGACCGTGTCCCTCGGCCCATGGCCCCGCTTCGGCGGGGTCGTGGGCCGGGATTGCCGACCACCGTGAAACTGACATCAGGCCGGGATAACCCCCGGCCATTCCCGCATTGAAGACCAAGGAGACCGAAGATGGCCGAGATCACCGCCGCTCTCGTCATGGAACTGCGCGCCAAGTCCGGCGTCGGCATGATGGACTGCAAGAAGGCGCTGCAGGAAACTGACGGCGACATCAACGCCGCCATCGACTGGCTGCGCGCCAAGGGCCTGTCCAAGGCCGCCAAGAAGGCCGACCGCGTCGCCGCGGAAGGCCTGGTCGCCGTGGCTTCGAAGGAAGTCGGAGCCGGCGAGGTCGGCGCGGCGATCGAGTTCAACTCCGAGACGGACTTCGTGGCCCGCAACGAGCTGTTCCAGAACGCGGCCAAGGCCTTCGCCCTGCTGGGTCTCGAACATGCCTCGGTCGAGGGCCTGCACGGCGCCGAGCTGGAGACCGGAAAGACGGTCCAGGACGAGGTCACCCAGCTGATCGCCACGGTCGGCGAGAACATGCAGCTCCGGCGCGCCGCCCGCCTGTCGGTCGACGAAGGCGTGGTCGCCTCCTACGTCCACAACGCCGTGTCGCCGGGCCTCGGCCGCATCGGCGTGCTGGTCGCCCTGCACGGTGGCGGCGACAAGGCGGCGCTGCGTGAGCTGGGTCGCAAGATCGCCATGCATGTGGCGGCCACGGCCCCCCTGTCGCTCAACACCGACGACCTGGACCCGGCCGCGGTCGAGAAGGAACGTCAGGTCCTGACCGAAAAGGCCAAGGAAGAGGGCCGTCCGGACAACATGATCGAGAAGATCGTGTCGGGCCAGATCGCCAAATTCCAGAAGGATGTCGTGCTGACCAAACAGCCCTTCGTCATGAACCCCGACGTGACCATCGAACAGCTGGTTGCCGACACGGGCAAGGAGCTGGGCGCGCCGGGCCTGCACGTGGCGGGCTTCGTCCGCCTGGCCTTGGGCGAGGGCGTCGAAAAGGTCGAGGGCCCGGACTTCGCGTCCGAGGTGGCCTCCATGATGGCACCCAAACAGGACGCCTGACCCGTTTCGACGGACACCTGAATCGCCGCGGGGCGCGTTGGGCTTTGAAGCCCGGCGCGCCCTTCGTCTATAAGGACACGCCGATTCCGGCGACGCCCCGCCCAGTTCCTCCACGGACCGATTCGCCATGCCGTCTGCCGCGCCTGAGTTCCGCTACCGGCGGGTCCTGCTGAAGGTCTCCGGCGAGGTCCTGATGGGCGATCAGGGCTACGGTATCGACATGAAGACCGTGGCCAAGGTGGCCGAGGCCGTAGCCGATGTGGCGCGTGACGGCGTGCAGATCTGCCTGGTCATCGGCGGCGGCAACATCTTCCGCGGCCTCAGCCGCGCCGCCGGCGACATGGACCGCGCCTCAGCTGACTACATGGGCATGCTGGCCACGGTGATGAACGCCCTGGCGATGCAGGCGGCACTGGAGAAGATCGGCGTCCAGACCCGGGTGCAGAGCGCCCTTGTCATGAACGCGGTGGCAGAGCCCTACATCCGCCGCCGCGCGCTGCGGCATCTGGAGAAGGGCCGCGTCGTGATCTTCGCCGCCGGCGTGGGCGCGCCCTTCTTCACCACCGATTCCGGCGCTGCCCTGCGCGCCGCGGAAATGGGCTGCGACGCCCTGCTCAAGGGCACCAGCGTCGACGGCGTCTATACCGCTGATCCCAAGAAGGACGCCGCCGCGACCCGCTATGACACCCTGACCTATCACGACGTGCTGGCGAGGGACCTCAAGGTCATGGACGCCTCGGCCATCGCGCTGATGCGTGACTCCAGCATCCCGATCGTGGTGTTCTCCATCCGCGAGGAGAACTCCCTGCGCCGGACCCTGACGGGCGAGGGGACCTTCACCGTCATTCAGCACGCCGAAACGTCCGACTGAGAAGATCAAGAAGAAGCGAGAGTTTTTCGATGCCCAAGCCCGACCTGAAATCCTATCGCGACCGCATGGACAAGGCCGTGTCCGCGCTGAAGGAGGAGTTCGCGGGCCTGCGCACCGGTCGCGCCAACGCCGGTCTGCTGGATCCCGTCCAGGTCGACGCCTATGGCTCCACCTCGCCCCTCCATGCTGTCGCGGCCATCAGCGTGCCTGAGCCCCGGATGATCTCGGTCAGCGTCTGGGACAAGTCGATGGTCGTGGCCGTCGAGAAGGCCATCCGGTCGGCGGGCCTGGGCCTGAACCCCATCACCGACGGCCAGACCCTGCGCATCCCTGTGCCGCCCCTGACCGAGGAACGCCGCCGCGACCTGGCCAAGCTGGCCGCCAAATACGCCGAGCAGCAGAAGATCGCTGTGCGCAATGTCCGTCGCGACGCCAACGACGACCTGAAGAAGGCCGAGAAGGCCGGCGAGATCAGTCAGGACGACCAGAAGCGGATGGAGACCGAGGTCCAGAAGGACACGGACGCCGCCATCAAGCGCATCGATGAGGCCCTGAAGGTCAAGGAAGCGGAGATCATGCAGGTCTGAGCCGCAAGGCCCGGCCGCGCCCCCTGATGAGCGCTCCGCCCCCCCCAGACGGCCTCGGCCCGCGCCACGTCGCGCTCATCATGGACGGCAACGGCCGCTGGGCCGAACGCCGGGGCCTGCCTCGCGCCATCGGCCACCGCGAAGGGGTGCAGGCGCTGAAGCGCACCGTCCAGGCGGCGCCGAAGTTCGGCATCGAATGCCTGACGGTGTTCGGCTTCTCGACGGAAAACTGGCGCCGCTCGGCGGAGGAGGTGTCGGACCTGATGGGTCTGGTGCGCGCCTATGTGGCCAGCGATCTGGCGCGGCTGAAGCGCGAAGGCGTCCGCGTGCGCATCCTCGGACGGCGCGAAGGCCTGCCTGCCGACATCGCCGAGATCGTCGAGCGCTCGGAACGCGAGACGGCCGGGAACGACCGGTTTCTGCTGCAGGTGGCCTTCAACTACGGCGGCCGAGGCGACATCGTTGATGCGGCCCGCAAGGTCCTGGCCGCAGCCGACGGCGATCCCGCAAGGATCGACGAGGCCGCCTTCGGGCGGGCCCTGTCGACGGGTGATGGCCCGGAACTGGACGTCATCGTGCGCACCTCGGGCGAGCATCGGCTGTCGAACTTCCTTCTGTGGGAAGCCGCCTACGCCGAGTTCGTCTTCCAGGAAGTCCTCTGGCCCGACTATGGCGAGGGCCCGTTGGGTGAGGCGGTCGAGGCTTTCCGGTCGCGGCAGCGCCGGTTCGGCGGACGACCGGCGGCGGTCGCGGCGGGTTGATGGCCTCGCTCAGGAACCTTGGCGTCCGGGCTGTTTCCGCGCTCGTCCTCGCGCCCATCGCGGTACTGGCCATCTGGGCGGGGAGCCTCTGGTTCCTGGCCCTGATTCTGGCGGCCTGTATCCTCCTGGCGCGTGAGTGGGCCCAGATGAGCGCGCCCGCGCGCCCGGTGCCGGTCGCCGTGGCTGTGGCCCTGGCTCTCTTCGCCACGACGGCCACGACCCATGTCGGCGCAATGTCCCCGGCCCTGGTGGTTCTGGTCTTTGGCGCGGCCGCGGCCGGTCTGTTCGCGCGCAGGCTTGGCCAGGAGGGGCTGGATGCCGCCTATGGGGTTCTCTACCTCGGCTGGCCGGCACTGCTGCTGATCTGGCTGCGCGACGGCGACTCGGGGATCGGGCTCAGCTGGACGATCCTGGTCTTCGTGGTTGCCTGGTCCGCCGACGTCATGGCCTTCGTAGCGGGCAGTCTGCTGAAGGGCCCGCGGCTGTGGCCACGCTATTCACCCAACAAGACCTGGTCCGGTTTCGTCGGCGGTCTGGCGGCCGGGGCCGGCGCGGGCTGGGTCGTGGCCTCCATCATTCCGCTGGGCCTGCCACACCCGGCCTGGGGCCTGCTCCTCGGTCTGATTGGCGCGCTGGCGACCATGGCCGGCGATCTCTGGGAGTCGGCGCTGAAGCGGCGCTTCGGGGTCAAGGACGCCGGCGGGTTGATCCCCGGCCACGGCGGCCTGCTGGATCGCGTCGACGGACTGATGTTCGCCGCCGTGGTGCTGGCGGCGGCCCGCGTCCTGCTGTCCATGACCGGGGCAAGCGCATGATCCAGAGGCGCGTCACCATTCTTGGGTCCACAGGCTCGGTCGGCTGCTCGACCCTGGACCTGATGGATCAGACCGAGGCCTTGGGAACGGCCGCCTATCAGGTCGAGGCCCTTACAGGCGGCGCCAATGTGGCGCTGCTGGCGCAGCAGGCCCGGCGCTGGAAGGCCCGGATCGCCGTCACCGCCTATGGGGACCGGCTGGACGAGCTGCGCGCCCTGCTGGCGGGCACAGGAATCGAGACGGCGGCGGGAGACGCGGCCCTTACTGAGGCCGCCCTGCGCCCGGTCGACTGGACCATGGCGGCCATCGTCGGCGCGGCCGGCCTTGCGTCAACCTGGGCGGCCGCCGGACGACCGGGGGTGCTGGCCCTGGCCAACAAGGAAAGTCTGGTCTGCTGCGGCCCGGCCTTGATCGCGCGGGTCAAGGGGGCCGGCGGGGCCCTGATCCCGGTCGATTCCGAACATTCGGCCATCTTCCAGGTGTTCGACGCCACGCGTCCCCAGGGCGTCCAGCGGCTGGTCCTGACCGCTTCGGGCGGGCCGTTTCGCACGCGGTCCACGGCCGATATGGCCGGCGTGACGCCCGAACAGGCCGTGGCCCACCCGATGTGGTCCATGGGGGCCAAGATTTCGGTCGACAGCGCCACCCTGGCCAACAAGGGGCTGGAGACGATCGAGGCGGCCTATCTGTTCGACATGCCCGCAGACCGCGTCGATGTGGTGGTGCACCCGGAGTCCATCATCCACAGCCTGGTCGAGTACCGCGACGGCTCGACCCTGGCCCAGATGGGACCACCGGACATGAAGACCCCTATTGCGGTGGCCCTGGCCTGGCCCGGAAGGTTGCCCTGGGCGGCCCCGCGGCTGGATCTGGCGGCCATGGGGCGGCTGACCTTCGAGGCACCGGATCTGGTGCGGTTTCCGGCCTTGCGGCTGGCGCGCGAGGCCCTGGCGGCCGGCGGCGCAGCGCCCGCCGTCTTCAACGCCGCCAATGAGGTCGCCGCCCTGGCGTTTCTTGACCGTCGGCTGGCCTTTCTCAATATTGCCGCAGTCATCGCAGACACGCTTGCGGAGGCGGCGTCGAAGGGCATCACGTCCATCGGCGTCGATGCCTGCGACGCGGCCCTGGCCGTCGACGCAGAGGCTCGGGTCGTCGCCCGGGCGGTCGTCGACCGTCTGGCCATGGCCTGAGCGGGCAAGGAGCAATGAGCGGCATGGCCGACTTCCTCGGATCGATCCTGCTGCACATCGTGCCCTTCGTGCTCGTGCTCAGCCTGATCGTGACCATCCATGAGCTGGGTCATTTCCTGGTTGCTCGCGCCTTCGGCGTGAAGGTGGATCAGTTCTCGATCGGCTTCGGCAAGCGGCTGTGGGGCCGCACCGACCGCCACGGCATCGAATGGCGCGTCGGCTGGCTGCCCTTGGGCGGCTATGTGAAATTCTCGGGCGACCTTGATGCGTCGAGCGTGCCCGATCAGGCCGGTCTGGCCGAGTTGAAGTCGCGCCTGATCGCGGAGCAGGGGCCCGGGGCGGAGCGCGATTATTTCCACTTCAAGCCGATCTGGCAGCGGGCCCTTGTCGTGGCGGCAGGGCCCGCGGCCAACTTCCTGCTCGCGGCCGTGCTCTTCACCATCGTCTTCATGTGGGTGGGTGAGCAGATCGCAGCCCCCCGCGTGGCCCAGGTCACACCCGGTTCTCCCGCCGCGATCGCCGGCTTCCAGCCGCGAGACCTGATCCTCTCCATCGACGGCCGTCCGGTGACGGATGCCCAGGAGGTCACCCGCAAGATTGTGCTCAGCGCCGAGGATCCGCTCGACTTCGTGGTCCGTCGCGGCGAGGACGAGGTCGCCCTGACCGCCACGCCGCAGCGGGTCATTGAACAGGACGCCATTTCGGGTCGGGTGCGCATCGCCCGCATTGGCCTGGGCCTGTCCCCCCTGGGACCCGAGGACTTCAGCTACCGGCGTCTCAACCCCGTCGAGGCGATGGGGCAGGGGATCACCGCGATCGGCGACACCCTCGGCACGACGCTCACCTATCTTGGCCGCATCTTCTCGGGCCGGGAATCCGGCGACCTGCTCAGTGGCCCCCTGGGAATCGCCAAGGCCGCAGGCGGCGTCACCCAGCAGGCGCTGGAGGGCGAGGGCGACGCCGGGCTCAAGACCGCCAACCTGACGCTGACGCTTCTTCAGTTCGCCGCCTTAGTTTCGATCGGAATTGGCTTTGTAAACCTTTTGCCGATTCCGGTGCTCGACGGAGGCCATCTGGTGTTCTACGCCTATGAAGCTGTGGCACGCAGGCCAGTGCCCGCCCAGGTTCAGGAGACGGGGTTCCGCGTCGGCCTTGCCTTGCTTGCGGGATTGATGTTGTTCGCGACCTGGAACGACCTTCAGAAACAAAACCTCTTCGCCTTCCTCGGCGGGCTCGCCTCGTGAGCCGGCGCCAGCCCCCGACGGGACCCAGAATGATCCACTTCCACCCTCGCAAACTCGTCCGAACCTCGTGCCGGGCAAGCGTCGTCGCCCTGTTGGCGGCGGCCGGACTGGCCACCCCGGCCCTGGCCCAGCAGACGCCGCCGACGGCCGCGGTCACCCCGGCGCCCGACGCCTTCGCCCAGGAGCGGGTCGTCGTGACCAGCATTGAGGTGCGGGGGGCCAACCAGCGCATCGAGGACGCCACCGTCCTTTCCTACCTGCCGGTCCGGCCGGGCGACGTCGTCGATCCCGTGGTCATCGACGTGGCCGTCCAGTCGCTGTCGCGCACCGGGCTGTTCGCCGACGTGCAGATGGGTGTGCAGAACGGCGTTCTGATCGTCGAGGTGGTCGAGAATCCGATCGTCAACCAGGTCATCTTCGAGGGCAACGGGGCGCTGGGCGACGACAAGCTGAGCGAGGAAGTCACCATCCGACCCCGCGGCATCTACACCGCCGCCCGGGTGCAGGAGGACGTCGGCAAGATCGTCGAGCTGTATCGGCTTTCGGGACGAATCTCGGCCCAGGTGACGCCAAAGATCGTCCGCCTCGACCAGAACCGCGTGGATGTCGTGTTCGAGATCAACGAGGGCCCGGAAACGGGGCTGAATGCGATCGTCTTCCTGGGCAATGAGGCCTTTTCGGACGGCGATCTGCGCGAGGTCATGGTGACCAAGCAGTCGCGCTGGTGGCGCCTCTTCAGCTCGGCCGACAACTATGACCCCCAGCGTCTCGACTATGATCGTGACCAGCTCCGGGACTTCTACGGCAACCGTGGATACTACGACTTTCGCATCGTGTCGGCCGTGGCGGAACTGGCACCGGGCGACGACGCCTTCACCATCACCATCACCGTCGACGAGGGGGACCGCTACACCTTCGGCAACATCAGCGTCGTGACGGAGAACGACCGTCTCAACACCCAGGTGCTCGCGGCCATCCTGCCGATCCAGCCGGGGGATCTCTATGAGAGCGACAAGATCGAGACGGCCACCGACTCGCTGACCTATGCCGCCGGGTCGGCCGGCTATGCCTTTGTCGAAATCGATCCGGAGTTTTCCGTCAATTCCGAAACCGATACCATCGACGTTGTGTTCAACGTGCGTGAAGGCGAGCGGGTCTATGTCGAACGGATCAATGTGGTCGGCAACACCCGCACCATCGACCCGGTCATTCGGCGAGAGCTGATGTTGACGGAGGGCGACGCCTTCAATCGTCAGCTCGTGGAACGGTCGCGCAACAATCTTCGCGCTCTCGGATTCTTCAAGGAAGTCGAGATCGAGGAGGTTCGGGGGACGGAAGAAGACCGCACGGTCGTCAACGTCACCGTCCAGGAGCAGCCGACCGGTGAGTTGTCGGTCGGCGCCGGCTTCAGCTCCTATGACTCCTTTGTGGTCAATCTGGGCGTGTCGGAGAGCAACTTCCGCGGCCGGGGCCAGAACGTCGTCGCCCGCGTCGAGTGGGGTTCACTGCGCCAGAACGTCGACTTCCGCTTCACCGAGCCGAAGTTCCTCGGACGCGATCTGAGGGCCGGCTTCGACCTTTTCCATTCGCGCTACGACCTTCGTGAGTTCTCCTCCTACGACTATCGTTCCACGGGTGGCGGCCTGCGTCTGTCCTATCCGCTGAACGGCTACACCGCGATCAGCGGCCGATACTTCCTGCGCGAGGACGAGGTGTTCGTGCCCTTCTCGAGCTGCGGCGCGGGGGGGTCGGGCACGTCGGCGCTGTGCGATCAGATCGGCGCCTTCGTCAACTCGTCGATCGGCTACACCCTGATCGTGGATCGTCGCAATGATCCGATCCGGCCAACCCGCGGCTGGTCTGGTTCTCTGCGGCAGGACCTGGCGGGCCTCGGCGGCGACGTGAACTATTTCAAGACGGAGGCCGAGGTCGCTGCCTACTACGGCATTCGTCCAGAGTGGGTGGTCACGACCCAGCTTCAGGCCGGCTACATCGCCGGTTGGGCGGGCGATCCCATCCGGATCAACGATCGCTTCTTCAAGGGCGGCAACAGCTTCCGTGGCTATGAGACGGCAGGTATCGGTCCACGGGACCTGAACACGACCGACTCGCTCGGCGGCAATTTCTACTTTATTGGCACGATCGAGATGACCGTTCCGAACGGCTTGCCGGAAGAGTACGGCATCCGGACCTCTGTGTTCACCGACGTCGGGACCGTCGGCATGCTCGACGACCGCTATGTGACCGACAGTGCCACCGGCCTGCCCAATCCGCGCATCTACGACGACCTCGACCTGCGCGGCAGCTTCGGCGTCAGCATCCATTGGCGCTCGCCCATGGGGCCGATCCGCTTCGACATCGCCCAGCCCTTCTCCGAACAGCCCTTCGACAAGACCGAGGGCTTCCGCTTCTCCACCTCCACCCAGTTCTGATCCGGCTTCGGCCGATCAAGAGGCATGTACCCATGAAACTGTTCGTTCTCGGCGCCTTCGCCCTGACCCTTCTGGGCGCCGGTCAGGCCGCTGCCCAGGCCCAGGGGCCCCGCACTCCCGGGCCGGTGATCCCTGGCGTTTGCGTCTTCCACAATGATCGCCTCCTGGCCCAGTCGACCGTCGGCATCTCCGTACGCGACGGCATGCGTCGGCTCACCGACGAAGTGGTCGGGGAGCTGCAGCCCTATGCCCAGGCCATCCAGACCGAGATCGCGGCCTTGCAGGCCGGGCAGGGCACCATCCCGGCTGCCGAGTTCGCCCAGCGCGAAGAGGCGTTGCAGCAGCGCATCCAGGAAGGCCAGCAGCTCGAACAGGTTCGCCAGCAGGAGCTGAGCTACACCCTTGACCAGCAGCGTCAGTTGATCGCCCAGGCGGTCGACCCCATCCTCGTGGCCCTCTATCAGGAGCGCGGCTGTGGCCTGCTGCTGGCCCGCGAAGCGGTCATCGAGTTCAATCCCGCCATGGACATCACCGACGAAGCCATCCGCCGTCTGAACAGCCAGCTGCCGTCGCTGTCGTTCAACCGGATGACGCCGCCGGTCCAGGTTCAGGGTCGCGGTCAGTAGGTCCGGGATCCGCTTGCCCGATCCTCGCTTCTTTCAGGTCCTCGCGCCACGCTCTGTCGGGGAGTTGTCGGGACTGATCGGCGGCGAGGTGGTGCGCGGCGGCGACTGCCACATCCATGGCGTGGCGCCCGTTGCCGGAGCCAGCCCGGTCGAGGTGACATTTCTGTCCGACCGCCGACTGGCGGCGGCGCTGGCCGAAAGCCGCGCGGGCTGCGCAGTCGTCCGACCTGAGGCTGTGGAGGCCGTGCCCGCGGGCATGGCCGCCGTCGTTTCGCGCTCACCCCAGGCCTGGTGGGCGGCGGCGGCGAACCTGCTGGTTCGACCCATTGCGCTTGATGAGCTGATCGACCCGCGCGAGGCCTGCGAGGACGGCAGCGTCGTGGTCGAGCCCGGGGTCGTGATCGGCGCGGGCGCACGCATCGGTCGCGGCACGCGGGTGGGGGCCAACACCGTCATCGGCCCGGGCGTCCAGATCGGCCGCGACTGCCAGATCGGACCCAACGTCAGCCTGGCCTTCGCCCTCATCGGCGATGCGGTGAAGCTGTCCGCCGGCGTCCGGATCGGCGAGGCCGGCTTTGGGGCCGCCGCCTCCGATACCGGGCCCGTCGACGTGCCCCAACTGGGCCGCGCAATCATCCAGGACCGCGTCACCATCGGCGCCAACTCCTGCGTCGACCGGGGCGCCTTCGACGATACCGTGGTGGGCGAGGGCACCAAGATCGACAATCTGGTCATGGTCGCCCACAACGCCCGCATCGGCCGTAACTGCCTTATGGCCGCCTTTACCGGCGTTTCCGGCTCGGTCGTCGTCGGTGACGGGGTGATGTTCGGGGGCCGGGCCGGCGTAGGCGACCACATCACCATCGGCGCAGGCGCGCGCATCGCAGCGGGCGGCGGCGTGCTTCAGAATGTGCCGGCGGGCGAGACCTGGTCCGGCTACCCCGCCAAGCCCCTGCGCCAGTTCTTGCGTGAGGCGGTCTGGCTGTCCAAACAGGCGTCCGTCAAGGGACGCGGGAAACCGGACGAATGAGCGACGCGGCAACAGACGGGATCCG
>CAMCIP010000051.1 GCA_945874855.1 Brevundimonas vancanneytii | reverse complement strand
GGCGGTCGCGGCGATGCGGGCCGGTCAGGCGCCGGCGGGACGCAGTCCGGAGGCCTGAGCGGCGCGGCGCTCGCCGCCCGCCAGGATGATGCGGTCGATGCGGGCCTTCTCGGCGCGGAAGGCGGTCAGGTCGGCGCCGGACAGGATGGTGCCCTCTTCGGTGCGGATGCCGGCCGGATTGACCCGCTGGCCGTTGCGCCAGATCTCATAGTGCAGGTGCGGGCCGGTCGAGGCGCCGGTCGAGCCGACATAGGCGATCACCTGGCCCTGACGCACGCGCTGGCCGGGGCGGATGCCCGAACCATAACGGGACAGGTGGGCATAGCCGGACTCAAGCCCGTTGGAGTGGCGGATGCGCAGCCAGTTGCCATAGCCGCCCCAGCGACGGGCCTCGACCACCACGCCGTCGGCCGGGGCCACGATCGGCGTGCCGGTGCCGGCCGCGAAGTCGATGCCCTGGTGCATCCGGCGATAGCCGGAGATCGGATGGCGGCGGAAGCCGAAGGAGGAGCTCATGCGATAGCCGCCGGCGATGGGCGTGCGCATGAAGGCCGAGCGCATATTCTTGCCCGCGGCGTCGAAATACTGGGTGTCGCCGCCATTGGCAGGCTTGAAACGATAGAAGACCTGTCCCTTGAGCTCGGCGTAGAGCAGTTCGCCGGTCTCAACCACGCGACCGCTCTCGGTCACGGTGCGGGCGAACACCAGGACGAACTCGTCCGAGGCCATGATGTCGCGATCCATGTCGAACTTGTGCGCGAACAGCTGGACGGCCCTGCGGGTCACCCGGGCGCCGGCGCCCATGCGCTGGGCGGTGGCATAGAGGGATCCCTTGACCTCGCTCTTCAGCACCACGGTCTCGTGCGTGACCTTTTCCTCCAGCGCGCGCAGTCGCAGGGCGCCGTCGAAGGTCCGCGACACGGTCAGCTGGCTGGCCGGGCCGGTGCGCATGGTCAGGCCGACCAGGCGGGCCCCGCCGGTGCCGCCGCGGGGGCGGGCGATGGCGGTCTCGAACCGCAGTCCGGCGCGCAGCTGGTTCAGGTCGAAGGCGCCGGCGACGGTGGCGGCCACGGCACGCGCCTCGTCGCCGCTGATGCCGGTGCGGCGCACGGCCTGTTCGAAGGTTTCGCCCTTGCGGATCTGGACGGGGACGGCTTCCGGCGCCGTCAGGCCGGTCGGGGCGCCGGCAGCGGCCAGGGCGCGCACCTCGAGCAGATCCATCTGCTGGGCGCTCATCGGCGGGGGAACATCGGCGCGGACGGGCTGGTAAACGCGTCCCGCGAGCAGGGCGACAGCCACGGCAGCCAGGGCGGTGAACGCATGCGGGGCCAGACGCATGGGCTGGCGACGTGGATCGAACTGAGCCATCGGTACCCGACAAACGACGACGCCCGGCGGCGCCCAACCATACAGAAGCAAGGATCGCGCCGTCCGGGACCCCCCGTCGGCTTCCCCCGGATATAGCCTCTCACCGTCCCGATGTGAAGCATCTCCATTACCATCCGTTAAACCCGGCGACGGCCCCATGTATTTCCCTGTGACGCGAACAGGTGATCACCGTGTCGCCACAGTGCATCGGCAGGAACAGAAGGCGAATGTGGCCCAGTGTGAGTCAACTGAACCGGTGCAGAAGAAGGCAGAGCTTAACGTGACCTCAATGTCACTCTTCAGTGGCGCGGAAGTCACGGGCAAGAGTTCGCCCATGATTGGCGGGCGGCCGTGACCGCGACCCCGGCCCAGCGCCGAAACGGGCGGATCGCCCGCCTCCTCGCCGTCCTCGTGCTCCTGGTGGTCGCCCTGGCCGTCGCCGCCTGGCTGGCCCGTCGGGTGATCGCCCGGGAGGCCGTGACCGTCTGGCTGGAGCGACGCGGCGTCGCCGCCGAGGTGCGGGTGGACCGGCTGGACGGCGACGGCATGGTCGGCGCTGTGGTGCTGGGCGATCCGGACGATCCCCTGATCACCGTGCGACGCCTGGAGGTGGACTGGACCCTGGGGGCGCCCTGGTCGCCGGGCGGTGTGGGGCCGAAGCCGCGCCGCATCCGGCTGGTCGGGCCGACGATCCGCGCGCGCTGGACCGGGCGGCGGCTCAGCTTCGGCGAACTGGACCCGTTGATCGATGAACTGGCCCGGCGCCCGCCGACCGACGACCTCGACGGGCCGACGATCCTGCTGGAGGACGCCACGGCGCGTCTGGACTCCGACTGGGGCCGCACCACCCTGCGGGGCGACGGTCGCGTGGCCGACGGCCGGCTGGTGTCCCTGGACGCGCGTCTGCCCGCCGCCGACTATCGACGGGGCGACCGGCGCGTGTCGGGGCTGGGCGGCACGCTCAGCCTGACGACGGTGGGCCCGCGCACGCGGGTCCAGCTGGACCTGGCGGCGGCGTCGGCCGTCCTGCCCGGCTTTTCCGGCGAAGGCCTTCGTGTCTCCGGCCGCGGCACGGCCGCCTGGCCCGATCTGGGGGCCCGCTCGGCCGACGGACCGGTGAGTCTGGATCTGGCGCTGGGCGCCGAGCAGGTCGCCGCGGCCGACTGGACCGCGCGGGGCACGACCGGCCGCCTGACCTTCGTGGGCGAGGCCCGGGGCGCCGGCCAAGCTCTGGCGCTGACCGGACTGACGGGGCTGGACCTCAGGGCCGACGCCGCCGACGGGCCGCTGTCGGCGACGGCGGCGCGGATCGAGGCGACAGGGGCCAGGTCGCGGCTGGCGTTCGACGGGGGCCGCGCGCTCTGGCGGGTCGAGGGACCCCTGACCCTGTCGGCCGCGACGGTGGCGGCCGACGGCTGGCAGGTCCGCGGCGCAGTGCTGCGGTCGCGCAATCTCGTCCTGGGTGGACGCGGCGCCGCGATGGAGGCGGCCGGTCCCGTCCTTCTGACCGCCGACCGGTTCCGTACGGGCGACCTCAGCCTCGGCGCCGTCGCGGTCCGGGCGGACGTCGACGCCATTCTGGACGGGGGGCTGCGGCTCGGCCTGGCGGGTGCGCTGACCGCCGGTCAGGGGGCCTGGCCCGTTCTGGGCGCCCCCGTGGCCGGCGACGTGCCGGAACTGGCTGTGATGAAGCGGGCCCTGGGCGCCTTCTCCCTGTCCGTGCCCGCCTTCGATCTGGCCGTCGACCGCGGCGCCACGACCCTGAGCCTGGGCGCGCCCGCCTCGGTGCGGCCGCGCGCCGGCGGGGTGATCACCGTGACCCCGGGCGCCGGCGCCGTCATGGTCGCGGCCCCCGGCGTCGCGCCCGGCGGGACCTTCGCCCTGACCACCGGCGGCGGCGGCCTGCCCGAGGCCCGGGTGGCGGTGAAAGCCTGGCGGCTGACTTCCGGCGGCTTCCAGGCGGAGCTGACCGGTCGGGCCCTTCTGGACTTCGGCCTCGCCCGTGGCGTGACCCTGGATGTGGCCGGGCGACTGGGCGCCGGCCCGGCCGGACTGACCTTCACCGCCGCGCGCTGCACCCCCCTGACGGTCGAACGGCTGGAACTGGGCGAGAACGACGTGACGGATGTGGCCGGAGCGCTGTGCGCGACCGGCGGCCCCCTGATGCGCGTCGCCGACGGCGGCTGGCGCATCGACGGCCGGCTGACCGACCTGGCGGCCAGGGCGCCCTTCCTGGCTGTGCGGGTCGAGGACGCGGCCGGGCCTCTGGCCGTGCGCGGCAGGCCGGCAGGCCTCAGCCTGACCGCGGGTATCGGGACGGCGCGGGTGATCGACGCCACCGACCCGGCGCGCTTCCTGCCGCTGTCGGCCACCGGTCAGGCGCGGCTGAGCGACGACATCTGGAGCGGCGTCTTCGATCTGGATGACCAGGGCGCCCCGGTGGGGCGGCTGACGCTCGCGCATGACGGCCGCACGGGCGTGGGCGGGGTCGAGGTCGTCTCCGCCGACCTGGTCTTTGCCGAGGACGGCCGCCAGCCGTCGGACCTGACGCCGCTGGGCACCGATCTGGTCCGGTCGCCGGTGTCGGGCCGGGCGCGCTTCGACGGCCGCCTCGACTGGGCCCCGGGGACCGGCACCAGCGGCGGCGTGGTCACCCTGGACGATCTGGACTTCGACAGCCCGGCCGGCCCGGTGGAGGGCGTGTCGGGCCGCATCGTCCTGACCAGCCTTGCGCCGCTGGAGACCGCGCCAGGACAGGTGCTGACCGCCGGCCGGCTGGCCACCCTGTCGGACGCCACCGACCTGCGCCTGTCCTTCGCCCTCGACAAGGCCGCGCTGGAGGTGGGCGGCGGCGCACTGAACGTGGCGGGCGGCCGACTGACGCTGGAGCCCCTGTCCGTGCCCCTGGCCCCCGACCAGCCCTGGTCGGGCACAGTGGGGGTCGAGGGGCTGCAGATCGGCGCCTTGCTGGCCCCCGCCGGTCTGGGCGAGGCGGTCACCGTGGACGCGGTGGTCTCGGGCCGCCTGCCCTTCACCGTGGCCGCCGACCGCAGCGTGAGGGTCCTCGGCGGCAGCCTCTATTCCATCCAGCCGGGTCGCGTCTCGATCCGGCGCGAGGCCCTGTCGGGGCTGGACGCGGCGGGCGGCGGCGAGATCCCGCCCGGCACGGTGCAGGACCTGGCCTATCAGGCCATGGAGAACCTGGCCTTCGAGGAGCTGACGGCGGCGGTCGACAGTCTGGATGCAGGCCGGCTGGGCGTGCGCTTCCACATCCTGGGTCGCCACGATCCGCCCGAACGCCAGGAGCTGCGCCTGACCTGGCTGGAGGTGATCCGTCGCGACTTCCTGAACCGGACCCTGCCCCTGCCGTCCGACACGGGCATCGACCTGAGGCTGGACGTGACGCTGAACCTCGACCAGCTGCTGGGCGACCTGCTGCGGGTCAACCGCGCCCGGGCGGGAGAGCGGGGGGCCGAGGCGGACCCTGATCCGGAACAGGACCTTGAACCGGCGCGTTGATCGCGTTCAGTGTGGGTTCATGCCCGTTGGCCGACATGGGCCATGATCCGAGCCGCAAGGAAGACCGCCATGACGCGCGCCGCCGCCCCCCTCGCCCTCGTCCTTGTGGCGCTCTCGCTCGGCGCCTGCACGCCCACCATCCGGCTGCAGGTCGATCCGATCCAGATCTACGCCAGGCTGGACGCCGACGTGCGGGTGCGGCTCGACCGCGAGCTGGAGCAGCTGCTCCAGGAAAACCCGAACCTGTTCTGATCCCCGGAAAGGGACATTCGCCATGACCATGAGAAAAATCTTCATCGCCGTCGCCGCCGTGCTCGCCCTGGCCCTGGCCGCGGGCGGGGCCGCCTTCGCCCAGTCGGCCGAGCAGAAGGCCCTGATCGACCGGGCCAAGGCCGAGGGCACTGTGGGGGAACAGGCTGACGGCTTCCTCGGCTTCCGGATCGCCTCGTCCGACGTCACCCTCAACGCCGCCGTCCGCGTGACCAACGACGGCCGCCGCGCCGCCTATGCCCGGGCCGCCGCCGATGTGGGGATCGGCGTCGACGTCGCCGCCGCCCGCGCCTTCGAGACCATCATCCAGCCGCGCATCAGCGCCGGCCAGTGGTGGCGCAACGCCGAGGGCCAGTGGGTGCGCCGCTGAGCCCCATGGCCCGGCCCGGCCGCATCGGCTAGGGCTCCGGCATGTCCTCCCGTCTCGCCCGCTTCGGTCTGGCCCTGCTGCTGTCGGTTCTGACCGCCGCGGCCGCGACCTTCGGCGCCAACTGGATGTGGACCGCCATCGACGGGGCCCCCATGTCGATCCACGGCTGGATCGCCCTCGGTCTCGGCCTTTTCGGCACCATCGCCCTGACCTGGACCCTGATGGGCCTGGCCTTCAAATCCTCGCGTGAGGGCTGGGACGACCGGGTCGACAACAGCCTCGACCCCGGCCGGGACAGGGACGGGGACTAGGCGGCGCGCCGCACCGCGGGACGCGGGTGCAGCAGACCCTCCGACAGGGCCCGGACCACCGGCACCGCCACCGCGTCGCCCATCAGCTTCAGCCCCGCGGTCTGCGATCCCGGCAGCACATAGTCTTCGGGCAGGCCCATCAACCGCGCCGCCTCGACGGCGCTCAGCCACCGGACGCGCGTCCGGGGCCCCTCCACCGTCACGATCAGCTGGCGTGACGACCCCCCCGCCGGGGTGCGCAGGCAGCCGGCCAGACCGTCGAACCGCAGTTCCAGCCTCTGGACCCGCACGCCGTTCTCGATCCGCACCCTCCGGTATCCGGCCGCCACGCGACGCCCCCCCTTGCCGCGCTCGGCCTCCAGCCGCAGCCGGTGGGCGGGCGACAGCAGGGCCAGGGCGTGGTCGACTGCGGCGGGCGCGAACCAGTCGACGGCCTCGTCGGGCTCCAGCAGGGCGGCGAGGTCCGGATTGCGCCGGGGCGGGGCTTCCAGCCGCCACCAGGCCCAGTTCGCCCGGATCATCTCCGGCAGCCGCGCATGGGCGGCGACCAGCCGGGGTGTGTGGAAGGGTCCGCCCGGGCCGGGCCGGTCGGGGGCCGCGTCGCCGCGCAGGGCCAGGACGAACAGTCGGGGCCGGGATTGCGGCAGCCAGTGGGCCGCGTCGATCTCCAGCGCGCCCACGCGCCGTCCGCCTTCGGCCAGGGCCGCGCAGACCGCGGCGAAATCCTCGCCGCCCCCCGAGGTCAACAGGCCGCAGACGTTCTCCACCACGACGCGGTCCGGCGCGCGCCCCTCGGCCTCCAGCGCCCGCATCAGCCCCATGAAGCCCCAGAAGGCACCGGACCGCGCGCCCGCCAGACCCCGGCGGCCCCCGGCGAGGCTCAGGTCCTGACAGGGCGAGGAGGCCCAGGCAAGGTCGGCGCGCCCGGGCATATCCCGGGCCGAAAGGGCGCCGACATCGCCCTCCACGAAGGGCACATCGGGATGGTTGGCGCGAAAGGCCCGGGCCTTGGCCGCGTCCAGATCGTTGGCGAAGCCGATGCGCCAGCCGTCCAGCCCCAGCCCCGCCAGGCCGCCCCCGGCGAAGAACTCCCAGGCGACCGGCGCATGTGCAGGAAGGGCCGCGCGATTCGTCATTCCGGCAGGCTATCGCACCTGCGCGCCCTTGACCTCCCCGTCGCGCCCGCGCTCCATGCCCTTCGTCAGTCCGGAGCCTTCGCATGCGCCTGCCCCTGGTCCTCCTCTCCGCCCTGGTGCTGACCGCCTGCGGCGAGGCGGCTGCGCCGGCGGATCCGGCCCCGGCGCCCGCGCCTGCCGTGGTGCTGGGCGGCGTCGATCTGGGCCAGCCGGTGCGGGCCCTGGGTACCGAGCCCTTCTGGGGCGTGACCCTCAGCGCGGAGGGACTGGTCTATGAAGGCGTCGACCGCCCCCGCGAAGTGGCGCCCCGGGGCGAGGTCGAGCTGGTCGGCACCATGGCGGTCATCTCCGGCGAGACGGACAAGGGCCGGACCCTCGAGATCACCCTGATCGACACCGACTGTTCGGACGGCATGAGCGACCGGCTGTATCCCCTCACCGCGCGGGTGCGCATCGGCGAGGAGACCCTGACCGGCTGCGCCGCCTCGGTGGCCGCCATCATGAGCGCGGGCGAATCCGGCCCGGTGACGGAGCCTGCCGGAGCCTGAGTCTCGCGCAAGGCCGGCCTTAACGGTTCTCCAAGCGTCCCGTGCCATCCTGGCGCGATGACAGCCCCCGTCCTGCCCGATGCGGCCACTCCGCACGCCCCCGCCGACCTGCGCCCGCTGACGGCGCTCCGCTTCGTGGCGGCGGCCTGGGTCGTGCTCTATGCCTGCTGGCCCCACCTGGACGTGGGCTTCACGCCCCATCTGGCGGCCAAGGGCTATCTGGGCGTGGAGCTGTTCTTCGTCCTGTCCGGCTTCATCCTGTGCCACGTCTATCTGGAGGCGGTCGGCACCCGACGCTTCGGCTATGGCAGCTTCCTGTGGGCGCGCCTCGCCCGGGTCTATCCCCTGCACCTGGCCACGCTTGTGGGCGTCATCGCCCTGGCCGTGGCCGCGGGCGCGGCCGGCATCGTCATGGAGGCGCGGGTCGTCGACTGGGCCTCCCTGCCGGCCAATCTGCTGATGCTGCACGCCTGGGGTCTGGCTCCCCAGGCCGCCTTCAACCATCCGTCCTGGTCGATCTCGGCGGAGTGGTTCGCCTATCTGGCCTTTCCCCTGTTCGGCACCGCCGCCTGGGCCCTGCGCGACCGGCCCTGGGCCGCCGTGGCCGGGGCGGCCGCCTTCCTGATGGCCCTCTATGCCGGGTTTCAGGCCCTCGCGGGCTTCCCCCTGACCGAGGCCACGATCCGCTGGGGCGCCCTGCGCATCGTGCCCTGCTTCGTGCTGGGCTGCGCCCTGTATCTGGTCCATCGCCGCGGCGGCGTGCAGCGGCCCGGCCTTCTGGCGGCGCTGGCCGGCGTGCTGATCGTGCTGACGGCCTCGGTCCAGGCCTGGGACGGGGCGATCGTGCTGCTGGGCGGGGCGCTGATCCTGGCGCTCGGCTCGCTGGACAATGCCCGCGCCGGCGTTCTGGCGTCGCGCCTCGCCGTCTGGCTGGGCGAGATTTCCTACGCCCTCTACATGGTGCTCGTCCCCTGGACCCTGGTGGCCGTGAATCTGGCCGCGCGCTTCACCGGCGCCGAGGACAAGAAGCTGGCCCTGCCGGTCTGGCTGGCCGTCGTGGTCGGGGCCGTCGTGGTCGCGGCGGTGGCCCATCACCTGATCGAAAAGCCTGCCCGCACCTGGCTGCGGCGGCTGGCGGACCGGCGCACAGTCGCCGCCCGCGCGAAAGCGCCGCACGAAAAATCGCCCCCCAGGGTTCCCCAGGCGGGCTGAAGTCGGCTATCTCCCGTGATCGGCGAAACGGCAACGGAGCGCGACGCATGCTGAAACGGCTCACCGCAGGTTTGGTTGCCGCGACCCTTGGCCTGACCGCCATGGTCTCCGTCCCGGCCACCGCCAAAGAGCTGTACTGGCAATGCGTGACCTTCGCCCGGCTGACCTCCGGCATTGAGATTCGCGGCGACGCCTGGACCTGGTGGCAGAGCGCCCAGGGTGCCTGGCGCACCGGCGGCGCGCCCGAGGTCGGCGCCGTCCTGGTATTCCGGCCGACCGGTCGCATGACGCGCGGCCATGTCGCCGTGGTGTCCGAGCGCCTGACCGATCGCGTGATCCGCATCACCCACGCCAACTGGGGCGGCAGCCGCGGCAAGATCGAGGAAAACGTCACCGTGGCCGACGTCTCGCCCGGCAATGACTGGAGCGCGGTCAAGGTCTGGTACGCCCCGATCCAGGACCTGGGCTCGACCGTCTATCCGACCTATGGCTTCATCTATGCCGAGCGGCTGGGCGAGCCGACGCTGAACGCCTCCGTGCGCGTGACCGGCGGGCAGCCCTGACCTCATGATCCGGATTCATCGGCGCGGCGAGCGCGGCTGTCGCACGCTGGATCCGGCCGAGACCCCGATCGTCGACGCCGACGTCCTGTGGGTCGACCTCGTCTCCCCGACCCGCGAGGAAGAGCTGTCCATCGAGGCGGCCCTGGCCGGTCTGGCCCTGCCCACCCGCGAGGAGATGGCCGAGCTGGAGGCCTCCAGCCGCCTGTATCGCGAGGACGGCGCCACCTATGTGACCGTCGATCTGCTGCATCGCGGCGATGAGGAGACGCCGGTGCTGGATCCGGTGACCTTCGTGGTCAGCCCCGGCCCCCTGGTCACCATCCGCTATTTCGACCCGCGGCCCTTTGCCATGATGGACACCGCCCTGGCGCGCGAGGACCGGCTCTGCGCCACGGCGCCGGCCCTGGCCCTGCACCTGTTCGAAATGGTCATCGACCGCACCTCCGACGTCCTGTCCCGAAGCGTCGCCCGGGTCGAAGGTCTGGGCCAGAGCATCTTCGCCGACCGCAGCCGCGCCGCCAGCTTCGAGCCCTTCATCAACCGGCTGGGGCGCGCCCGCCTGGCCAATGCCCGGCTCGAACAGAGTCTGGCGGGGCTCAGCCGCGCCTTTGTCTTCCTGGGTCTGGACGAGCGGATCGAGACCGACGCCGAGGCCCGCGAACACCTGCGATCGCTGGTCCGCGACGCCCGCAGCCTGACCGACCACAACCACGCCGTGGCCGCCTCGATCGATTTCCAGCTGAACGCGGCCCTGGGCCTGATCAGCATCCAGCAGTCGTCGATCATCAAGATCTTCTCGGTGGCCGCCGTGGCCTTCCTGCCGCCGACGCTGATCGCCTCGATCTACGGCATGAATTTCGACCACATGCCCGAGCTGGCCCAGCCCTGGGCCTATCCGGCGGCGCTCGTGGCCATGGGAATTTCGGCGGTGGCGCCCCTGGCCTGGTTCAAGCGGCGCGGCTGGCTCTGACGTCGCGCCGCTTGCGCCGATCCGGCGCGGGCGCGAGAAGGGCGGCCATGACTGACGCCAGACACATCACCTATGCCGGCTATCTGGCGCTGGACGACCTGCTTGACGCCCAGCGGCCGCACTCCGACCAGCACGACGAAATGCTGTTCGTGGTCATCCACCAGACCAAGGAACTGTGGCTCAAACAGATGATCCACGAGGTGGCCCTGGCCCAGAGCCTGGTCCGCGGCGGCGATCTGGTCCCGGCCTACAAGAGCCTGGCGCGGGTCAGCCGCATCCAGGCCGTCATGACCCAGAGCTGGGACGTGCTCGCCACCATGACGCCGGCCGACTATCTGCGGTTCCGCGACGTGCTGGGCTCGTCCTCGGGCTTCCAGAGCGACCAGTTCCGGCGGTTCGAGGCCATGCTCGGGCTGAAGGACTCCGCCTTCCTGCGCCATCACCTGGACCGGCCCCATGCGCATGACGCCCTCAAGGCCGCGATCGAGGCCCCCAGCCTGTATGACGACGCCCTCGCCCGGCTGGCGGCCGCGGGCCTGGCGGTGCCGCAGGCCGTGCTGGATCGCGACGTGTCGCAACCCTATGTCGCCGATCCGGGCGTGGAGGCGGCCTGGCTGGAAGTCTATCGCGACCCGCGCCGGTGGTGGGAACTTTACCAGCTGGCGGAAAAGCTGGTCGACCTCGACGATGCGCTCCTGACCTGGCGGCACAAGCACGTCATCACGGTCGAGCGGATCATCGGCCGCCGCATGGGCACGGGCGGCACGGCGGGCGTGGCCTATCTGACCGGCACCCTGTCGCGCCGCTGCTTCCCGGAGCTGTGGTCGCTGCGGACCCGCCTGTAGGGCCGGTCCGCAGCCGGGACCTTACTGGGTCAGGACCCACTCCTGGTAGACCGCGCTGATGGCGTCCAGGTCTTCCAGGGGCTCGATGCCCTCGTCCACGGTGTTGTCGCAGGCCAGCCGCTGGATGGCGGCGGAGGGGGCCTCGGGGTTGACGGCCTCCCAGTCGGCGTCGTCGTCGATGGCGCCCATAAAGCCACCCGAAAGGTCATAGGCCGCCGCCGCCGGGGTCTTGAACCGGCTGTTGGTGCAGTCAAACAGATAGCCCATGTCCAGTCGCGCGATGCCCGCTTCCCGGGTCGCGGCCGCGGCGATCACCGAGACGGTGATGCTGGCCTGGGCACCGCTGCGGTTGCGGGTGCCGGAGGCGGCCAGGACCAGATTGTCGGTCGAGGCGTCCATGATGATGTAGGGGCCGACGTTGGGCGGGGCGTCCTGGGCCTGGACGGCGGCGGCGGGCAGGGCCAGGGCACAGCCCAGCAGAAGGGCGGACATCAGGCGCATCGACGGGTCTCCGGAACGTGAGGGCGTGACCGCACCCTAGCGTCAGCCCGCAAAGGGGCAATCCCGTTCGCGCGAGATGTCATGTTCAGTCAGGCGCGCCCCTTGCGCCCCGGCAGGGCCGGGCCACGACCCCGCGGGTCGAAAGGACGTGGACGCCCGCGCTGCGAGAGGACGGCCGGTCGCGACGCCTCCCGGCCCTTGCGGGCGGAGAGGCGTTCGCGGGTTCAGGCTTCGGTGTCGGCCGGGCCGGCGTCGGCGGCGCCTTCGCTGGGCACTTCCACGCCCTTGCGCACCGTCTGGCGCTCGGCGATCCGGGCTGACTTGCCGCGACGATCGCGCAGGTAATACAGCTTGGCGCGCCGCACCACGCCGCGGCGCTTGACCTCGATGGCGTCGATGTTCGGCGACAGGATGGGGAATTTCCGCTCCACGCCCTCACCGAAGGAAATCTTGCGGACCGTGAAGGTCTCGTTCACGCCGCCGCCGTCGCGCGCGATGCAGACGCCCTCGAACGCCTGGATGCGCTCGCGCTCGCCTTCCTTGATCTTGACCATGACGCGCAGGGTGTCGCCGGGCTGGAAGTCCGGGATCTTGCGGTCGCCCAGGACGCGGGCCTTCTCTTCGGCGGCCAGTTGCTGAAGGATGTTCATGTCTCGTCTCCGTGAGCTTTTGCGCTCTTTGCCTGTAAGTTGGCGGGATGCGCCGCCCAGAGGTCCGGTCGCCGCTCCCGCGTGGTCGCTTCCCGCTGCGCCTGCCGCCACTCGGCCACCTTGCG
>CAMCIP010000050.1 GCA_945874855.1 Brevundimonas vancanneytii | reverse complement strand
AGACGACGTGAACACTGGTTTTCGTCCGCCTTCAGACCTCCCGCGGCGTCAGGGCCCTGATCGAAAGCGCATGGACCGGCCCCGCCAGCTCCTCGGCCAGCAAGGCGGTGACCGCCCGCTGGCGCGCCACCCGCGACTGGCCCTCGAAGGCCTCGGCGACGATGGTCAGGTTGAAATGGCTCTCGCCCCCCGGCCGGGCGTCGACGCCGCCATGATGGTGATGGCCGGCGTGGCGCGCGCTGTCGTCCTCGATCTCGAGCCGGTCGGGGTGCAGCCCTTCTGCCAGCTTTTCGCGCATTCGTGCGGCGATCGGTCCTTCGGGCATTCCGCTTCCTTGATGGTGACCAATTCGGCCCTACACTTCGGCCCATGCCCGCCGCGTTTCAATACCGACCGCGCTTCACCGACATCCGGGTGAAGCCTCCCCGCCCCGAAGAGGAGGCGGCCGCCGCCGACGTGCTCGGCCTGAAACCCGGCGAGATCCCCTGCCAGTGGCCGGAGTGCCGCCGTGCCGCGACCGCGCGGGCGCCCAAGTCGCGCGAGCGGTTGAACGACTTCTACGACTTCTGTCAGGGCCACGCGGGCGAATACAACAAGGGCTGGAACTTCTATGCCGGCATGAGCGAGGACGCGATCCGGCGGGCGCAGGAGACGGAGGCCATGACCGGCGGCCGCCCGACCTGGGAGATGAAGGCCGGGCCCAAGAGCCGCGAGGCCGCCGCCTTTGCCGCAAAGATGGGCACCGCCAACACCACGGGCGCCGGCAGCTGGCGCGACGCCTTCGGCCTGTTCGGTCGCCCGCCCCGCACCGAGGCCGCCGCGGAGGTCGAGCGCAATCTGGGCCGGCTCGAGCGCGGCGCCCTGTCCGACCTCGATCTCGACGCCCGGGCCGACAAGGCCGCGATCAAGGCGCGCTACCATGAACTGCTGAAGCGCTTTCATCCCGACACCAACGGCGGCGACCGCGGCGCGGAGGCCAAGCTCCAGCGCGTCATCAAGGCGTGGAAGACGCTCAGGAAGGCGGGCCTGGCCTGATCCGCCACAGCTCGCCCAGAAGGGCGGGCAGAAGGTCGGGCAGGTCTTCGGCGATCAGGCCCGGCCCATGCCGCGCGGCCATTTCGGCATGGATCCACACCGCGCAGCAGGCCGCCTCGTAGCTGGACATGCGCTGGGCCAGCAGGCCGCCGATCAGGCCCGCCAGAACGTCGCCCGTGCCCGCCGTCGCCAGCCAGGGCGAGCCGTTGGCATTGACCGCCATCCGGCCGTCGGGCGCGACCACGATCGTCGCCGGGCCCTTCAGCACGACGGTCGCGCCGGCCTGGACCGCCGCCGCCGCGGCCGCCGTCTCGCGTCCTGAAGCCAGCAGGCCGGGGAAGAGGCGCGCGAACTCGCCCTCATGGGGGGTCAGGACGTCGTCGCGGTCCAGATGGGCAAACAGGGCTGCCGGCCGGTCCTGGAACACGGTCAGGGCGTCGGCGTCGACCACCAGGGCCGCGCCACTCTGCGCCAGGACGTCCAGGGCCTCGACCGTCGCCTCGTCCACCCCCGCGGCGGGCCCGATCACCGCCGCGTCCAGCGGGGCCGCCAGGCGATGCAGGGCGGCGGGCGACTCGAACGCGTCCACCATCACCGCTTCCATCGTCACGGCCAGCACGCTGACGGCGTCCGGGGGACACAACAGGCGCACCACCCCCGCCCCGACGCGCAGCCCGGCCCGGGCCGCCAGCCGCGCCGCTCCGGTGCGCCCGGCGGGGCCGGAAATCACCCCCAGACGCCCGCGAACATGCTTGTGCGTCTCCACCGCCGGCCAGGGGAAGGACGCAAGCCAGAGGTCAGGGACGTTCGGGGTCATGGCGGCTGCTCTGTTCACGGATGACGACGGGCACGAAAAGACGCTTGCCTTATTGTGCATTGCAATGTCCCATGCATGCCCGACGCGTCGGCCAAGCGAAGCCGCCTCGGGGGCACCATGAAAAAGATCGAAGCGATCATTAAACCCTTCAAGCTCGACGAGGTGAAGGAAGCGCTTCAGGAGGTCGGCGTGCAGGGCATGACCGTGCTGGAAGCGAAGGGCTATGGCCGCCAGAAGGGCCATTCGGAGCTCTATCGCGGCGCCGAATACGTCATCGACTTCCTGCCCAAGCTGAAGATCGAGGTCGTCGTCGCCGACGATCTGGCCTCTGCCGTGATCGACGCCATCCAGACCGCGGCGCGGACCGGCAAGATCGGCGACGGCAAGATCTTCGTGTCCGAGGTGACCGACGTCATCCGCATCCGAACCGGCGAAACGGGGGCCCAGGCCGTCTGACCCCCGCCCTGTCACGACCGTCCCTCGCCACGGCGGTCACCCTCCCTCTCCTCCCCGATAACAGGACCTCGCAAGAATGAGCGCCACGAAGATCCTCTCCGAGATCAAGGAGAAGGACGTCCAGTACGTCGATCTCCGCTTCACCGACACCAAGGGCCGGATGCAGCACGTCACGTTTGACGTCGATCTGGTCGACGAGGACTTCCTCGAGGAAGGGACCATGTTCGACGGCTCCTCGATCGCCGGCTGGAAGGCGATCAATGAGTCCGACATGCTGCTGAAGCCGGACCTGTCGACGGCCTACATCGACCCCTTCTACCAGCAGACCACGATGTTCCTGTTCTGCGACGTACTGAACCCGGACACCGGCGAGCCCTACAACCGCGACAGCCGCTCGATGGCCAAGAAGGCCCTGGCCTATGTCCAGTCGTCGGGCGTGGGCGACACGGTCTTCTTCGGCCCGGAAGCCGAGTTCTTCCTGTTCGACGACGTGCGCTGGTCCACCCAGCCGCACGACACCGGCTACAGCTATGACTCCATCGAACTGCCGGCCAATACGGGCGCCGAATATTCCGAAGGCAATATGGGCCACCGCCCGGGGCCCAAGGGCGGCTATTTCCCGGTCAATCCGACCGACAGCGCCCAGGACCTGCGCGGCGAGATGCTGGGCGTCATGCGCGATCTGGGCATGCAGCCCGAGAAGCACCACCACGAAGTGGCCCCGGCCCAGCACGAACTGGGTCTGAAGTTCAGCGACCTGCTGACCATGGCCGACCGGCTGCAGCTCTACAAATATGTGATCCACAACGTCGCCGCCGCCTACGGCAAGTCGGCCACCTTCATGGCCAAGCCGACCTTCGGCGACAACGGCTCGGGCATGCATGTGCACCAGTCGATCTGGCGTGACGGCAAGCCCCTGTTTGCGGGCGACAAATACGCCGGCCTGTCGGACCTCTGCCTCTGGTACATCGGCGGCATCATCAAGCACGCCAAGGCCATCAACGCCTTCGCCAACTCGACCACCAACTCCTACAAGCGTCTGGTCCCCGGCTATGAAGCCCCGGTCAAGCTGGCCTACTCCAGCCGCAACCGCTCCGCCTCGATCCGGATTCCCTGGGTCAACTCGCCCAAGGCCAAGCGCATCGAGGCCCGCTTCCCCGACCCGATGGGCAACCCCTATCTGACCTTCGTCGCCCTGCTGATGGCCGGCCTCGACGGGATCGAGAACCGCATCGATCCGGGCGCCCCGGCCGACAAGAACCTGTACGACCTGCCGCCCGAAGAGCGGGGCAACATCCCCGAGGTCTGCGGCAGCCTGAAGGAGGCCCTCGAGAGCCTCGACAAGGACCGCGCCTTCCTCAAGAAGGGCGGCGTCATGGATGACGACTTCATCGACAGCTATATCGAGCTGAAGATGGAAGAGGTGATGCGCCTCCAGCTGCATCCGCACCCGGTCGAGTTCGACATGTACTACAGCTGCTGATCGGCCCCGCGCCGATTGCCTGAAGCGCCCCCGGTAGAAAGGCCGGGGGCGTTTTCCGTTGGACCTAGACCAGCCGGCTCTGCACCACGGCCGCCGCGATGAAGCTGGCGAACAGGGGGTGGGGGGCGAAGGGGCGGCTCTTGAGTTCGGGGTGGTACTGGACGCCGATGAACCAGGGGTGGTCGGGGCGTTCGACCGTCTCGGGCAGGACGCCGTCGGGCGACAGGCCGGCGAAGATCAGGCCGGTCGCCTCGATGGCCTCGCGATAGTTGATGTTGACCTCATAGCGATGGCGGTGCCGCTCGCTGATGGTCGTCGTGCCATAGGCCTCGGCGATGCGCGAGCCGGGCCTGAGCACCGCCTCATAGGCCCCCAGCCGCATGGTGCCGCCCAGGTCGCCGCCGGCGCTGCGCTGGACCCGCTGGTTGCCCTGGGTCCACTCCGTCATCAGGCCGACGACGGGCTGCTCCGCCGGGCCGAACTCGGTCGAGGAGGCGGACGACAGGCCGGCCAGGTTCCGCGCCGCCTCGATCACCGCCATCTGCATGCCGAAGCAGATGCCGAAATAGGGGATGTTGCGCTCGCGGGCGAAGCGGGCCGCCTCGATCTTGCCCTCCGACCCCCGCTCGCCGAAGCCGCCGGGCACCAGCACGGCATGGGCGCCCTGCAGACGGAGTTCGCAGGCCTCGGCGTCGCCTTCGAAGGTGTCGGCCTCGACCCAGTCGATGTTGACCCGCACATTGTTGGCCACGCCGCCGTGATGCAGGGCCTCGATCAGGGATTTGTAGGCGTCCTTCAGGACCGTGTACTTGCCGACCACGGCCACGGTGACCTCGCCGTCGGGCTGGAGCCGGCGACGCGCGATCTCCTCCCACTGGCCCAGATCGGGCTCGGGGGCGTCGCCGAGGCCGAAATGGGCCAGCACCTCGGCGTCCAGACCCTCGCGGTGATAGTCCAGCGGCACGGCGTAGATGTCGGCCGAGTCCATGGCCTGGATGACGCCCGACGGACGCACATTGCAGAACAGGCCGATCTTGCGCTTCTCGTCTTCCGGGATCGGCTGCTCGCAGCGGCACAGCAGGATGTCGGGCTGGATGCCGATGGAGCGCAGCTCCTTGACCGAGTGCTGGGTCGGCTTGGTCTTCATCTCGCCCGCGGTCTTGATGAAGGGCAGCAGGGTCAGGTGGACGAAACACGACTGGCCGCGCGGCAGATCCTGGCCCAGCTGGCGGATGGCCTCGAAGAAGGGCAGGCCCTCGATGTCGCCGACCGTGCCGCCGATTTCCACCAGGACGAAGTCGACCTCCCGGCCGTCGTCGGTCAGGGCCGGGGCCAGGCAGAACTGTTTGATCTGGTCGGTGACGTGGGGGATGACCTGGACGGTCGCGCCCAGATAGTCGCCGCGGCGCTCCTTCTCGAGGATGGTCGAATAGATGCGGCCGGTGGTGATGTTGTCAGTCCGCGCCGCCGACACGCCGGTGAAGCGCTCATAGTGGCCCAGGTCGAGGTCGGTCTCGGCGCCGTCGTCGGTCACGAAGACCTCGCCGTGCTGATAGGGGCTCATCGTCCCCGGATCGACGTTCAGATAGGGGTCCAGCTTTCGCAGGCGGACGGAATAGCCGCGGGCCTGCAACAGGGCGCCCAGCGCCGCCGAGGCGAGGCCCTTGCCCAGAGAGGAGACCACGCCGCCCGTGATGAATACGTATCTAGCCACGGGTGACCAACCTAGCGCCGATTCGCGGCGCTGACTTAGGAAGACTTGGGGAGCGGGCGTCGCGGGCGGGGATAAGCCCCCCGCGTCGCATCACTCGGCGGGGGCGGGCTGGGCGGCAGCGGGCGCGGCGCCGGAGATTTCGGCTTCCAGATCCGACAGCGAGCCGGTCGGCGCCTCGACGGCCGGGGCCGACGCGGCGGGATCGATCTGGACCGGCGCGGCCTCTGTGCCGGCGGGCGGCGCGGTCGGGGTGACCAGGGCCCCCACGGCCTCGGCGTCGATCACCGAGCGGTTGCCGCGCGACATGTTGCCGACGATGGTCAGACCGATGGCGCACAGGACTCCGGCCAGCGCCAGGCCCCAGGTCGCCTTGGTCAACAGATTGCCGGCGCCCCGCGCGGTCATGAAGCCCGACGGGCCGCCGCCCATGCCGAGGGCGCCGCCCTCGGACTTCTGCAGCAACACAAGCCCCGTCAGCGACAGGGAGATCAGGATCATGACGACGAGGAGAATGTTCTGGAGCATGGCCGCGTTCAGATGTGGCGCGAGGGCGCGCCGATCAAGCGGCGGCTGGTAGCATTGTCGCGACAGTGGCGCAAACGCCCCGTCACGCCGCCCGCACGATCGCCAGGAAGTCGTCGGCCTTCAGCGAGGCTCCGCCGACCAGGGCCCCGCCCACTTCCGCCGCCGACAGGATTTCGCCGGCGTTGTTCGGCTTGACCGAGCCGCCATACAGGATGGACGCCGCGCGACCCGCCTCGCCCAGCCGTTCGATCAGGGCGGCGCGCGCCGCGGCGTGGACGGCCTCGATCTCTTCCAGGGTCGGCGTCAGGCCCGTGCCGATGGCCCAGACGGGCTCATAGGCCAGGGCGAAGGGCGCCGCGGCCGCGGCGTCGGGCAGGGAGGCCAGGATCTGGCCGCGCACCACGTCGATGGCCTGTCCCGCCTTGCGCTGGTCCAGGGTCTCGCCGACGCAGACGATCGGCTCAAGACCGGCGGCGAGGGCCGCGGCCGTCTTGGCCGCGATCAGGGCATCGGTCTCGCCGAGACCCTGACGACGCTCGGAGTGGCCGACGATGACCAGGCGGGCGCCCGCGTCGCCCAGCATGGCGGCCGAGATGGAGCCGGTGAAGGCCCCCGACGCCTTGTCGTGGCAGTCCTGCCCCCCGATCAGTATCGGCCCGCCTTTCAGGGCCGAGGCCATCAGGGCGATCAGGGTGGCGGGCGGGCACAGGGCCACGCGATGGGGCGAGGGCTCGGCATCCAGCGCCCGGCGCAGGGCCTCGGCCTCGGCCAGGGCGGCGGCGAGGCCGTTCATCTTCCAATTGCCGGCGATCAGCTTCACGGACTGTTTCATGCGGCGCCTTCTAGCGGCGGCCGCCTCCCTCCGGCAAGGCCGTCCCCTGGGCTCAGGCCGGGGGCAGGTCTTCGCCGAGGATGGCCATTTCGAACATGAAGGAGCCGTCGCCGTCCTCGTCCTCAAAGACGATGCCGACGAATTCGTCGTCGACATAGACCTCGGCGGAGTCGGCCTGTTTGCGGGCGCGGACCTGGATGCCGCCGTGGTTGAAGGTGCGCTTCATGTGGGTTTCGAGGCGCTTGAGATCGGTGTCTTTCACGGGCGTCCGCCTTCTGGAATCCGGGGGTGCGATGGCGGCGGACCCTAGAGAAGGGGGCGCGCGAGGGGAACCCGTCAGATCACGAAGTCATAGACCACATCGGCCAGGGTGTGATCCATGGTGCGGGCCGGAGTGGCCTCGGTCGGGCAGTTGACCAGACGGGCAGGAACCCCGGCCACGGTGCAGCCCGCGGGCACCGGCTTGAGCACCACCGAGCCCGAGGCGACCTTGGCATAGTCGCCGACGGTGATGTTGCCGAGCACCTTGGCGCCCGCGCCGAGCAGCACGCCCTTGCCGATCTTGGGATGCCGGTCGCCGCGCTGGGCCCCCGTGCCGCCCAGGGTCACGCCATGCAGCATGGAGACGTCGTCGCCGACCACGGCCGTCTCGCCGATCACCACGCCGGTGCCGTGATCGATGAAGATGCCGCGACCGAGGCGGGCGGCGGGGTGGACGTCGACCTGGAACAGTTCGGACATGCGGCTCTGGATGTGCAGGGCCAGGGTCCACCGCTCCTGCCCCCAAAGCCAATTGGCCACGCGCCAGGCCTGCAGCGCCTGGAAGCCCTTGAAGTAGAGGAAGGGCTGCAGCAGCGAGCGGATGGCCGGGTCGCGTTCCTCGACCGCCGCCAGATCGGCCTCGGCAGCGTCGATCAGGTCGGGCCGGTCGGCATAGGCGGCGAGACAGACCTCGCGCACCGTCATGGCGTTCAGTTCGTCGTCGCCCAGCTTGCGCGCGATCTGGAAGCTGAGGGCGCCGGCCAGGCCGTCATGGGACAGGATGACGGCGCTCATCTGGGAGGCCAGGACCGGTTCGCGGGCCGCGGCCTCGTCCGCCGCCGCGCGCAGACGGCTCCACAGGGTGGGGGCCGCCGCATCCGGCACGATTTCGAGATGGGGCATGTCGTTCCTTCGCAGGGTCACCGCGGCCGCTCCAGCATGACGTGGGCCAGCCAGCCGGGCAGTTCGGCCGTGACCGCCATATGGTGGGCCCGAAGCGCCGTCGCCACCGTGAAGGCGTCGCGCACCGCCCCGGCCGAGATGGCTTCGAGCAACGACAGGAAGGGCACGCGGGCGACCTGAAAGGCCTCGGTCGGGTCCGGCGCGGTCGGCACGGGGTCCAGATCCCAGGCGAGGAAGGCGGCAGCGCCCTCGTCGGTCACGCTGTTGGACAGGTCCATACGCAGCACCTCGCGCCAGGAGCGGGCGGCCAGACCCGCCTCCTCGGCCAGTTCCCGGGCGGCGGCGGCCTGGGCGTCCTCGCCGGCATGGGCCCCGCCCTCGGGCATCTCCCACGACCAGGCCATCAGGGCGAAGCGGTGCTGGCCCACCAGGGTGACCGTGCCGTCCTCGTGCAGGGGCAGGACCCCGACCGCCAGGGCGCTGGGCCGCATGACGACATAGTCGGTGGTGGCCCCCGTGGGGGCGGTGGCGCGGTGGCCGGTCAGGCTGAGCCAGGGGTTCCGGAACAGGGTGCGGGCCCCGAGGTCGCGCCAGGGCGGAGGGCGACGCGCGGGGTCGTCCCAGCCCGGATCCGGCCGGGCGGTGTCGGGGCTGGGCGGTTCGGGGCGGTCGTGCATCGGAACGGTATGGCGGATGGGGGCGCGGGCGACTAGGTGGGGAACATGACAGACGCCCTCTCCACCCCCCTGCCCCACCCGCTGCGGGACCCGGCCCTGATCGCACGCCTGCGCGCGCGCCGCTCCGCCCCGGCCCAGGCCCTGGCCGCGCCGGGACCGTCCGCTGAGGAGATGGAGACGATCCTGGAGATCGGCCTGCGCAGTCCGGATCACGGCAAGCTGTTCCCCTGGCGGCTGGTGGTCATCGGGCCGGAGACGAAGGCGGCCTGGGTCGCGGCCCTGTCGGAGATGGCGGCGACCGACAAGGCGCGGGCCGTGCTGGGCAAGCTGGCCCGCCCGCCGGCGACGGTGATGGTGGTCTCCGGCCCGGTCGAGAGCGCCAGTGTGCCGCAGTGGGAGCAGGAGCTGTCCGCCGGGGCGGTGTGCATGAACCTGGCCCATGCGGCCAATGCGCTGGGCTTTGCCACCAGCTGGATCACCGACTGGTATGCCTATGACGCGCGGGCGCGGGCCCTGATGGGCGTCGGCGAGGGCGAGACGGTGGCCGGCTTCGTCCACATGGGCACGGCAGCGGAGCCCCTGCTGGAACGGCCACGGCCGGAGGTCGGGGCGAAGGTCGAGCGGCGGCCCTAGGCCTCCCGCTCCGGCGGGCGGACGATGGCCACCAGGGCGACGCTGACCAGCATCAGGAGGTACCAGCTGCCCAGCTTGTCCAGCGACACCATGCGCCAGACGCCGTCCTGGTCCGGATAGGTCCAGGCCCGGGCGAAGGTGCCGAGGTTCTCGGCGAACCAGATGAACAGGGCGACCAGGCCATAGCCCAGCAGCAGGGGCATGCGGCGCGGCGTGCGGTCGGCGACGAAGCTGAAGCTGCCCGTACCGAACATCAGGGCGCTGGCGGCGAACAGGGCCAGACGCACATCCGGCAGCCAGTGGTGGGCGAAGAAGTTGACATAGACCGCCCCGGCCAGCCCCCACAGGGCCCACAGCGGCGGAAAGCGGCGCACCCGGATGTGGAAGATGCGCTGGACGCGGGCGATATAGCTGCCGACCGCCGCATACATGAAGCCCGAGAACAGGGGCACGTCGCCGATGCGCAGCAGGCTGGGCTCGGGATAGATCCAGCTGCCGTGGGCGGTCTTGAACAGCTCCATCACCGTGCCGGCGAGGTGGAACAGGAAGATGACCCGCGCCTCGGCCCAGGTCTCCAGCCTGAAGGCCAGCATGGCGGCCTGGATGGCCACGGCGCCGAGGACGAGGAAGTCATAGCGGGCGATCGGCGCCCCCTCCGGCCACAGCAGGAAGGTGACCAGGATCAGGCCCAGCAGCAGGCCGCCGAACAGGCAGGCCCAGCCCTGCTTGATCCCGAACAACAGGAATTCGAAGCCGTAGCGGGACCATGCGGCGCGGTCGGCCCAGGTCTGGATGCGGCCCAGCCCGTGACGGCCCCAGGTCTCGAGGGGAAGGCGGCGAAGTTCGGTCAATGAAGACGCCGGCTCGCCGCCCGGAAGTCCCGGGGCGTCACGCCGACCTGCTCCCGGAAGGCGCGATTGAAGGGACCGACGGACCCGAACCCGCACTCGAACGCGACCTCCAGAATGGGCAGGCCCTGATCCGGGTCAGCGAGCAGGCGTTTCGCGCGCTCGATCCGGTAGTGATTGATCAGCCGGTTGAAATTGGGGAAGCCCAGAACGGTGCTGATACACTGGGACACCTTGTACTCCGGCTGGCCCATGTGCGCGGCGACATCGCCGATCCTGAGATCTGGCCGGCTGTCGATCGCCTCATCGCGCAATAAGGCCAGAAGCCGTTCGGCAAGGCGTCTGTCCTCATCCGTCGGTGCCCGCCGCGCCGACCCCGTCCCGTCCGGCGTGGCCAGGGGATGGCGCAGACGATACCAGACCGCGACCGCTCCCCCGACCAGACCGACGATGCAGCAGGCGATCCGGATCATGTCGGTCCGCCAGACGTCCGCGGGCACCTGGCTGGCGACTCCCGACCCCAGGACCGCCACCAGCTGCGCGGCATTGACCGTCAGGAAGGTGAGCCGGAACCGCTTCTCCCCCACACCTGCATGAACCCGGCGCGCCTGAAACGGCTCTATGAGGGCCAACAACATGGCCGCCGAGCCGCTGAGCCGATAGACGTTCGCGGCGAAGCCGGAGAGGCCGCCCTCTGCCGGCGCAAGAACCGTTATCGCGCCGGCGACCGCGACCACCGTCCCCACGATGCGGGGCCACCAGACGTCACGGGGTGCGGGATCGAAAAGGGCCCGGGTGAGAAGCCAGGCCCAGCCGCAGGCCCCGGCGCCGATGGCCGAAAACAGAATCCCTGCGGGACCGTCCGACAGACGGCCTGCGATGTAGCAGACGAAGGAGACCGCGCAGAGCGCCGAATAGACCTCCAGATGACGGGGGGACCGCCGGGGCCATGAGGCCCGGCTGACGCCCGGAACGCTGGGAACTGGCTGCGTGGACACCGATCCCTCCGGGACGCTGCGGGAGTCATGACCCGGCAGGTCGGGCCTGTCCAGCGCGAGGCCGCCCTTCCGTCACAGTCCCGGGCCGGAAATTTCTGGCCGATTTCCAAATCGGCGAGACGCCCCGCCGACTTGGCCCGAATCCCCGCCCATGCCCCGCATCGCCGGGCTGTTCGGGAAACATCATGTCCAGTCATTCTTCACCGGTGCCCTTTGGGGGCGCTGCCGCCGGAGCCCTGCGTTGGGCCGGCATTCTCTGGTTCGTCGTCGCCGCCATCGGCCAGGCGGCTTTCGTCGGATTCATCCTCGCCTTCTACGGGACGCGGACCGTGGCCGGGAACTATGCCGGCTGGAACGACAAGCCGCTGATCGACGGCTATATCGCCGGCGATGCGGTGGGGAATTTCGTTTTCGCCGCCCATGTCCTGCTGGCGTCGGTCGTCACCCTCGCCGGGCTGATGCAGCTGGTTCCGGCGATCCGGCGCGCCTTCCCGGTCCTGCACCGCTGGAGCGGACGGACTTTCCTCGTCGTGGCCGCCTTCATGGCCTTGAGCGGCTTCTGGCTGACCCTCGTCCGGGGAACGTCGCTGTCCACCGTCTCCTCGGCCGCCATCGTGGTCGACGGAGTGCTGATCCTCATCTTCGGCGGGCTGGCGTGGCAGCATGCCGTCAAGCGACGGTTTGACCAGCATCGGCTCTGGGCGATGCGCACCTTCATGGCGGTCAGCGGCGTGTGGTTTCTCAGGGTCGGCATCATGGGATGGGTGCTGGTCAAACAGGGCCCGGTCGGCATGTCGAACAGCCTGTCGGGTCCGGCCGACATCGTCCTCGTCTTCGGCAGCTATCTGATCCCGCTGGGCCTGCTGGAGCTCTATTTCCGGGCCGGGCGCAGCGCCCATGCGGCGCCGAAGCTTCTGACAGCGGCCCTCGTCCTCGTCGCCGCGGCCTTCACGGCGATCGGCGTCTTCGGGACGATCGCTCTCATGTGGGGACCGTACCTCTAGAAGGCGGCAGGAACCCCTAGCCCCGGCCGCGGTAGGTCGGGACGCCGGGGTCGGGGAGCCAGAGGCCCTTGGGCGGTTCGCCCGACTGCCAGAAGACGTCGATCGGGATGCCGCCGCGCGGATACCAGTAGCCGCCGATGCGCAGCCAGCGGGGCTGGAGCAGGTCGTTGAGGCGCAGGCCGATGCCGACGGTGCAGTCCTCGTGGAAGGCGCCGTGGTTGCGGAAGGCGGTCAG
>CAMCIP010000049.1 GCA_945874855.1 Brevundimonas vancanneytii | reverse complement strand
TCATGAGCGCGCAGCCGAGTGGCGCGAGCGAGGTCCAGGGGGATTTCGGCATCGTGGGCCTCCTCGGCCAGGGTAACGGCGGCGACGGTCAACTCGATCGCCCGCGCCCGCGTCTGATGTAGTTCTTCACGGCGGCGCAGAAGCTCGCGGCCGCCCTCGACTTCCAGGCTCCGGGCCCGTTCTGCGCCCTCGGCCCTGGCCGCCCGCGCCACGGCGGCTTCGCGGCGGCGCTCGGCGCGGTCGAAGGGGTCCCAGCGGAAGCCCAGACCGCCTGCCAGCGCCCCCGTGACCAGGATCGCGGCTCCCGCGACGCCGACCCAGCCCAGCGGGGTCAGGGCCCGCAGCCAGGCCGCCCTCATGGAAAGGCCCTCCGATCCAGCTCGAAATGCGGCCCGTCGCGCAGCCGGGGCCAGTCGCCACCCCAGATCAGGGGAGTGTCCAGATCCCGGGCGGCCGCCTTGAAGGCCGCGGCGATGCGCCCGTACAGGGGCCAGTCCCAGCGGACCCTGCCTTCGACCAGCGCCGCCACGTCCACCGCATGGCCTGTCAGATGGCGTGAGTTCAGGGTTCGACTGGCCCCTGCGCGGACGAGGGCTGCCTGACGCGCCGGGCTCCGAAGGCCCTCGGTGATCAGGAAGTCGATGGATGAACGTGCCAGCGCCGCCTCCACCACCGCCACCAGGCGGGGATGCACGCCCTTCAGACGGGCCCGGGATCGCGTCGACAGTCGAGAGCTCATCGCGGCGCCCCTCCAAAGCGGAGCTGGGCGATCAGCGTCACCAGTTCCTGGGCGGTCGGGGCGACCAGGTAGAGCACCAGGGTCAGCCCGGTCAGATGCATCAACCCGTCCAGGGCATGGGGCAGTCGATCGGGCGGCAGGCGCTCGACGACGCGCTCACCCAGCAGCCACAGGCCGCCCACCACGGTGAAGACGAAGGTCCGGCGCCACAGCCAGCGGCCCTCCGTCTGGGGGCTCACGGTCGGCGTCATGGTTCCTCTCCCTGATCGGGCGTGGGGATTCGCAGCCGACGCGCCTCCCCGGTCTCCAGCAGGCAGTCGTCGAGACTGAGATGATCCGGCAGGTCCCAGGCGTCTGCGTCAGGGGTGAGGTCGTCCGGCCAGGCGTCGCTCATGGCTCAGCCCTCTGCGATCAGCACGACGACGCCCGGCGCACCGTCACCACCGGAGCCGGGCGTGGAGGTAGAGGCCCCGCCCCCTCCCCCTCCGCCACCCTTGCCTCCGCCGTCCCCGCCCGGCTGTCCTGCCGCGCCGCCCGCGCCGCCACCGCCAGCGGGATCCAGACCCGGCAGGGCCGCTGCCATGCCGGACGGACCCGCCCCGGACCCACCAGGGCCACCCGCCGCGGAGCACCCCGATCGGGCCCCGTCGCCGCCGGACCCACCGTTCTGCGCCGCGCCACCCGAAGTCAGGCCACCGCCACCGCCACCTGCGCCCGGACCACGCCCTGCCGACCCTGGCTCGGCCCCGGCCCCGGCCAGACCGGCACCGCCCGCACCGCCCGCGCCGCCCGGCGTGTCGCCAATGCCGCACGCGCCGCCGCTGAGGGCCCCGCCGGATCCCCCACCCGCCCGGGCCAGCACCTGGCCACCCAGCGCCACCGTGGTCATGCCGCCGTCGCCGCCCGGCCCCACCACACCGCCTGTGCCGCCCGCGCCCACCTCCACCTCGAGGTCGGTCGACAGGGCCGCAGCGGGCCAGCGCGCCACGGTCCACCCGCCGGCACCGCCGCCGCCACCTCCGGCCAGGACCATCCCCGCCGCGCCCGTCTCGCCGGCACCGCCCCCGCCCCCGCCGCCGACCAGCACGGCCGTGACGCTTTTGGCCCAGGCAGGCACGGCCCAGATCCCGTCGCCGGTGAAGGTCGTCGTCTCACGCCGCACGGCTCCCAAGGGCGCCAGCAGCCGTCCGGTGGCCGCCTCGATGCGCAGGGCCTCGCGCCAGACAGACCCGTCGGCGCTGACCTTGACCGTCAGATCGTCGTCGCCGACCAGACCCAGTTCCGCCCGGCCGGAAAAGCCCGTCTGCAGGATCAGCGAGCCGACGCCGCCGGACGCCGTCTTGTTCAGGGTGATCCGCAGATCGCCGGTGCCCCCGTCGCCGGCCTCGCGCGCGGTCCACAGGGCGGCGTTCAGCCTGGCCAGAAAGGGTGAGGCCGGGTCGGGACCGGCACCCAGGGCCAGTCCGTCCAGTCCTTCGATCCGGTGCAGCCTCGCGCCGAGCGCCGCCCAGCCGTTCCCGGTTCGGACCACGACCTGATCCTCGTCCCGCACGAAGACCAGGGCTCCGACCGGAACAGACAGGCGCCGCCAGCCGCCGGCGTCGACGGTCAGCAGGTCGTTGGCGTCATGTGCCGCCCAGGCCGCGCCGGTCGCGGTCTCCGGCAGGATGTAGGCCTCGCCCTCGGCAGGGTCGTCCGGCTGGGCGGTGACCGAACGGCTGGCGACCGACGCCTGGACCAGTCCGTCCAGGACGACCAGCGCCTCATTGAGGGTGACGTATTTCTGCATCTGTCCGGCCGCCAGAAATGGCAGGCCGAGGCGGGCGGTGAGGTCGTCGTCCATGCGTGGCTCCCGGGATGTTCGGGGGACAGGCTGCGGGCAAACGCGACGAGGGCGTGCCGATGACGGCAGGTGACGGGCACAGGTGTTGATCGGATTGGGAAAACGGCCCGGCAGCTCCCCGAACCGCAACACCGGGGTCAGCGGTTGAGGGGGAGGTCGGTGGAGGCGCCGGAGCCTGACCTCACCATCCATCGAACGCACCCGGGGGCGCTGGCCGGCCCGGTGCGGCTCGAGGTCGGCTCGTCAGGCGAAGTTTCGCGACATGGCCGGGGGCGGCAGCGCCGTCAGAGCTGTTGCAGGGTCCCTGACGCCACGACCGGCCCGTCGGGCGCATCCAGCGACGGCGTGTGTCCCGGAGCCTCCATGGACACGGCCACCTGGGGCGCGCGGCCGGCCAACCCGGTCAGGGCCTGATCCAGGGTGCGACGCGAGGTGTTGGAGCCGTCGATGGCCCCCACCAGTCGCGCGCCGCCCTCGGGCAAGAGCAGCCAAAGGTGCGGCACCCGGGCGTCGCCCTTCATCTCGTCGGTCGGAGCCAGGTAGAGCTCGCCGGACACCGGGTCGTAGACGAGGGTCATGGCCACCGACCCGTCTTCCAGCGTCAGGGTCGCGACCCGCGTGACCGCGGCCACGGGGGTCGGAGTCACGGCAGGGGCCGGGGGCCCGGGCCGAACCGCCAGAACAGCGAGGGCAGCGAGGCTTGCGGCCAGCAGGCCGGTCGATCCCACTGCCCAGCGGCGCCAGAAGCGCACCCGCGGCGCGTCATCATTGGCGGCCAGGGGCCCGATCCCGGCAGGCGCGGATGTCGTCGTGGCAGCGTCGATCCGGCTCCAGCCCGTGGCCGGCGGAGCCTGGGGGGAAATCTCGTCGGCCAGTCCGGCAAGTCTCTCGTCCCAGGCCTCGACGCGGCGGGCGAATTCGGGCTCGGCCTCGACGCGCGCACGGGCGGCGATCTCATCCTCGGGCGGGAGCACGCGCAGCGACAGTTCCGCCGCAAGGGCGTCGTCGCGCTCGGCAGGGGTGGGGGCGTGGTCGGTCATTGTTCGAGGCAGGTCCTCAGACGCAACAGGCCCCGACGGATCCAGCTCTTCATCGTGCCCAGCGGCGTCTTCTCACGCTCGGCCAGCACCTCATAGGTCACACCCTCGAAGAAGGCCGTGCGAATGGCCCGGGCGGTGCGTTCGTCCAGTTCGGAAAGACAGCCGGTCAGACGCCGCGCCTCGTCGGCCTGTTCCACCACGGCGTCGGCGGGCGGCGCGTCGTCGGCCAGATCCAGCGCGGCCTCGACCGGCGCGGCGCGGCGCAGGGCCCCGCCCGACCGCAGGCGATCGATCGCGCGGTTGCGCGCGATCGTCACCAGCCAGGTGATCGGACTGGCGCGCGAGGCGTCGAAGCTGTCCGCCTTTCGCCAAACTGTCACATAGGTGTCCTGCAAGACGTCCTCGGCCAA
This sequence comes from Brevundimonas vancanneytii, assembly GCA_945874855.1. GTDB lineage: Bacteria > Pseudomonadota > Alphaproteobacteria > Caulobacterales > Caulobacteraceae > Brevundimonas > Brevundimonas vancanneytii_A. The sequence goes on along the minus strand of CAMCIP010000049.1, from coordinate 8,575 downwards.
CTGCCTGTCGTGCAAGATACGCAGGCAGACGCCCATCAGCTTCGCCGAGGTGGCCTCATAGACGCGGCGGAAGGCGACGCGGTCGCCCGCGCCGGCGCGGCCGAGCGCCTCGGCCAGTTCGTCTCGTGTCAGGCTGGCGCTCATGCGGCTCCCGCGGTCATCGCCCTCCGACTTGGCCGTGCGGCGGGGTTGCGGTCAAGGCACGCGACGGTCAGTCGTGCAGATAGATGACCCGTTTCAGCCTGCGGTCGGCCCGCATCGCGGCGACATGTCGCTCATGTGCGCCTGAAGCGCGCGCCGCCGTCGCCGAATCCTCGACCCAGTGAGTCGTCTCGATATGCTTCTGCAGCGCCTTGGCGGCCAGCAGATGTCCGGGGAAGAAGGTGTCGACCAGGTCCCCGGCGACAGGGACCTCTCCCGTCACGGCATCAACGCCCAGATAGCCGGCCATCCGCACAAGGGTCCCGACATCCGCCCGCGCCCGTACGGCCTGGATCAGCAGCCAGACCCCCACGCCCACTGTGTAGACCGTGCCCGCCACGGGCACCCATGTCAGCGCGGCGTCGAGGCCGAGGCCGAACGGTCCGATGCCGATGACCCGATCGGAGAGTTTCTTGAGGCCGTCGACATTCAGCCAGATCTTCTCGATATCAGCGATGCTCTTGTGCGCCATGCGTGCCTCCCAAGACTCCCGGCCCAAAGCCGCAGATCGAACCGCGTTCATCATGCTCGCATGTTTTCACGACCAATGGCGCCGCGGTCTCCTCCCCGCGCTCGGCATCCTGGCGCTGATGCCGGCCCTGGCCGTGGGGCTTGCCGGGATCAGCGGTCATGGGCACCGATGGATCGACCTCCTGGCCCAGTTCACGGCACCGGCTGCGTTGTTCGCCCTGGCCGTGGCCATCGGTCTGGCCGTGTTGCGTGGGTTCCGGATGGCGGTCGCGGCTCTGGCGGTGGCAGCGCTGGCCGGGACATCCGCGCTGGAGCAGGCACGGCCTGCCGACCGTCCCGTGCCGGCGGTCGGGTCACCGACGGTGCGCCTCTACTCGGCCAATCTGTGGGTCGGCAACGCCGATGTGGCGGCCATCCGCGACAGCCTGCGGGCGGCCCGGCCCGATCTCGTCATCCTGATCGAAGCGGCGGACGCCCCGGTCGCCGCTCTCGACGACCTGCTGCCGGGTCACCCCCACCGGGTCCTGACCCCGCGCGCCCGTTGGCGCGACGGCGGCACCCGCACAGTGGTCGCCTCACGCTGGCCGCTGGGCCGACTGCAGGAACTCAGCGGCCTGCACGCCGCCTCGGTGCGGGCCGAGACCCCGCTGGGGCCGATCCGGCTCACCGCCGCCCACCTGACCCGGCCCTGGCCCTATCAGGTGCAGTGGGAGCAGATCCGCCAGAGCGGAGCCCTGGCGCGACAGCTTCGGGCTGGCGACGGCCCGCAGATCGTGGCGGGCGATTTCAACAGTGTCTCCACCGCCCGCATCGGCGACGGGTTCCGCGCCGACAGCGGCCTGATCCCGGCACCGGCCTTTCCCGGCACCTGGCCGGCTCAGCTCCCGGCACCGCTGGGCATCAGCATCGACCACGTCTGGATCAGCCCTGATCTGGCCGTCGTCGAGCGCCGGCTGGGCCGCCCCACCGGCTCGGATCACCGCCCTGTGGTCACCGTGTTGACGCGCGCACAGCCCTGACGGCGGTGGCCAGTCGACCTTCGACGTCGTCCATGTCGAAGTCGTCGGCAATCCAGCCGCGTTCGAAGGCGGCCAGCACCGCGCCCGTTTCCGGCCCGGGCGGCACACCGAGCCACGCCACCTCACGCCCACCGACCGGCAGGCGCGGCGGCGTCCAGCCTGCGATCTCTGCAGCCAGATCAACGGCACCGGCCTTCAGCGCCCGATCGCGCACCGCCTCGACACCCTCGGCATAGGCCAGCGCCCGCATACGCCGAGCCGTGCGGTCCCCGGGTGCCAGGGGCGGGGCCGCCGCGCGTAAACGCGCCACCATGGCGTTCGACAGCCGCAGGGCCCGCGCCCGCGCCTCGGCCTGTGGCGGATCGTCAGGCAACAAGGTCGACAGCCGCAGGACGGGATCGTCGGCGTGGGGGACCAGCGCCCGCAGCCGGCCCGGGTCGGCCTCCGGCCCCAGCACGGCCGCAAGCGCCCCGGTCGCGGCCATGGCGTCGACCGCCCGGGTCGGATCAGGGGCGGCCAGCAGCCGCAGCAGCTCGTGCGACACGCGCTCGGCCGACAGACGCCCAAGGCCGTCGACACGGTCCGCGCAGGCGGTCAGGGCCTCGGCGTCCGGCTCGCCGCGCCCATACCAGGAAAAGAAGCGGAAGAAGCGCAGAATGCGAAGATGGTCCTCATCGATCCGGCGTCGCGCCTCGCCGACGAAGACGATGCGGCCCGCCAGGGCGTCGTCTACCCCCCGGCCGGTGGGATCAAACAGCGTCCCTGCCATGTCGGCATAGAGGGCATTCAGGTGAAAGTCGCGGCGCCGCGCATCCTCGGTCCAGTCGTCGGTGAAGGCCACGGTGGCCCGCCGCCCGTCGGTGGACACGTCGCGCCTCAGGGTCGTGATCTCGAACGGCCGGCGGCCGCTGACTGCGGTGACAGTGCCGTGGGCGATGCCGGTGGGCACGGCCCTCAGTCCCGCCCGTCCCAGGGCCGCGACCACCTGATCCGGGGTCAGGACGGTGGCCACGTCGACGTCGCCCACCTCGCGGCCCAGCAGGGCGTCGCGCACACAGCCGCCCACGAACCGCGCCGCCTCTGGTCCGCCGGCCACCGCCAGGGCGGCCATGACCGCGCCGGCGTCCGGATCGGTCAGCCAGGGGGCCTGATCCAGTCGTCTCATCGCGCGCCCACCCTGTCGGATGCAGCCGCCGTCAGCCGGTCGTGCAGGCCGATCAGCATGCCCGCCGTCGCCCCCCAGCTCGCCCGTCCCTGCCAGTCGATGGTCCAGAAATGCCGCCGCACGCCGTCCAGCTCATAGTGGTCGCGCCGGTGGTTGGCCCGGTCCATCAGGAAGGCCCAGGGCACGGTGAAGATCTCGGCCACCTCGGCCGGCTCGGGCCGCAGCGGCGGCAGGTCGTCGACCCAGCCCACCACAGGCGTGACCAGATAGCCGGTGCCGGTGCGATAGGCGTCGCCCAGCCCCAGCACCCGGACCCGTTCGGACGGCAGGGCCACCTCCTCCCAGGCTTCGCGCAGCGCCGCCTCGACCGCCGTCTCACCCGGGTCCAGCCGCCCACCCGGCAGGGCGATCTGGCCGGTGTGCCGGGCCAGGCCGTCGGCGCGGCGCGTCAGGACCAGGTCAAGTCCTGCCAGGCCGGGCGTCAGGGCGATCAGCACCGCGGCCGGCCGGGGGGGGGCCGGATCGGGCGTCGCCCCGGGGTTCAGGTCGAAGTCCGAACGCGTCCACAGCCGGTCGGGGCTCCACGACGCGACCGGATCCAGGCGGGCCTCCAGTTCAGCCGGCGTCACCCGCCCGCCTCCAGCGCGCCCAGGTCGAACGACCGTCCGCCCGAGGCCAGCGTCAGCCGCCCCTCGCGCTCCTCTGCCCGCTCGACCAGTTCATAGAACACCGGCCGCGTGATCCGGGCCCAAAGGTCGGCGCGGACATGGACGCGGGGCCGCGGCTCGCCGCCCGGCGTTGTCTCCACGACCAGTGCGTGATCGGGCCCGGCCGTGGTGCGATCGCCCTGATCGGTGATGAAGGTGAGGTCGCCACCGGCAGCGTCTACGGCCACCGCCCGGAACGGCAGGTCCTCGACCTGGATCGTCAGCTTTTCCACCGGCGTGACCAGGCAATAGCCGTCCGCATCGCGCCGCAGCACGGTCGAGAAAAGTCGTACCAGTTCGGGCCGGACGATGGGCCGACCCTCATGGCGCCAAACCCCGTCGGCCCCGATGACGATGTCGATGGGACCACAGTGGTCAGGGTTCCAGAGATGAACCGGCGGCAAGCCCGTCTGCCGCCCGGCGGCGGTGGCCGCCAGGGTCTCGAGCGCGCCGATGCCGGGCCGGTCCTGGGTCATGGCGCAAGCCTAGTGGCTGTTCGCGCGCAGGGGAACCGAGGCGGGGGTCGCGGACCGGCAGGGGATCAGGCGCGAACGCCGCGCGCCGTCCCGGTGGGCGAGGAGCCGTCGAGGCTCAGCCACATGAGCCGCCCGACATCGACCGGGCCGGGCAGGCTGACGCCCGCGACCGGCACGAAGCCCGACCTGCCGAACCAGGGGGCATCCCCGACCAGCAGGATTCCGGACGCGCCGGCCGTCCGGCTCCAGGTCACGCACGCCTCGACCATGGCCTGCCCCAGACCGGCGTTGCGGGCGGCGGCGTCCACGGCGATCGGGCCAAGGAACAGGGCGTCTTCATCGCCGATACGGATCGTCCAGAGCCTCACCGACCCCAGGATTGCGGTGCCGCGACGCACGACGAAGCCGGCCGCGATCGAAGAGGCCTCCCGCACCCGTTCGGCCGTCTTGGCGAACCGGCCGGGTCCGAAGGCGGCGAGGACAAGGGCCTGCACCGCCGGCGCGTCGTCGTGGCGCTCCGCCTCGAGGACAGGGACAGGCGACGAGAGGGGTTCAGGGTGCGCGGACATGGGCGGGCGCACCTAGGCCGTCCGCGCGCCGCGATCAACCGGCCCGGGAGAAATCAGGTGCCCGCTTCTGGCTGAAGGCCATGAAGGCCTCCATCGCCTCGGGGCTGGCCATTTGCGAACCGAAGGCCTCGCCCTCCCTCTGCATGAGGGTCCAGAGCGCCTCGGCGTCGCGCATCAGCCGCTTGGTCTTGCGGATCGAGTTGGGGGCCCGCGCCGCCAGTTTGGCCGCCAGTGCGGCAGCCGTCGCGTCGACCTGATCGGCCGGGACCGCACGGTTTGCGAGGCCCCACGCCATGGCGGTGCGCCCCTCGATCGGCTCACCCAGGGCGAAGACTTCGAAGGCCCGCTGGTGTCCCAGCACTTGCGGCAGCAGCAGGGACGAGGCGGCCTCTGGCGCGAGAGCCAGGTTGACGAAGGGCGCGGACAGGAGCGCATCCTCGGCCACCACGACCAGGTCGCAATGCAGCAGCATCGTCAGACCAATCCCTACGGCCCGACCGCGCACCGCCGCCACGGCCGGCTTGTCGAGCTCGGCCAGCGATCTGAGAAAGTGGAACACAGGCGCATCCGTCATCTGACCTCCGCCCTGGGATCCGATGGCGATGAAGTCACCGATGTCGTTGCCCGCCGTGAAGCTGTCGCCGGCGCTCCGGAACAGGATCACCCGCACCTCGGGGTCGGACCCTCCGGCCCGCACTGCCCCGGCCAGGGCGGCGTACATCGCCTGGGTGATGGCGTTCTTCTTGTCCGGACGATTCAGCGTCAGGGTCAGAACGCCGTCGGTCCGGTCGATCAGGATGTGGTCGGTCATGTCGATCTCCTCATTGTGCCGTCCACAGATCGGCGCCGTCGGGGCCCGGCGCGCACCGGGCGCGTCCGTGCCGTTCCAGATGGTTCAAATGGGCCAGGGCCTCGCCCGTGGCCATGCCCAGAAGTCCGTCGCCGACAGGCCGGCCGAACAGGGTCGGGAACACCTCCACGGCGCGGCACGGCTCGGACAGCCGCCGCTCAAGCCGCTTCAACGACGTCAGGTGCCCGCGCGTCAGGGCTTCGAGGCGGGCGTGGACCCCACGGAACGGCTCGCCATGCGACGGAAGGACCAGCAGGTCCCCGGGCAGGACGGCCCGCAGCCGCTCCAGCGAGCGCATCCAGTCGCCCAGCGGGTCGGCCTCCGGCTCGGTCGGCCAGACCGATACATTGGAGGATATCCGGGGCAGGATCTGGTCGCCGGCAATGAAGACGCCATCCCGTTCCCGCCACAGGCAGACATGTTCGGGGCTGTGACCGTCGCCCACGACGACCCGCCAGGCGTCGCCGCCGATCGTGACCCTGTCACCCTCGGAAAGCCGCTGATAGCCGGGCGGCAGGGGCGCCACCGCCAGTGAGAACCGGCCATAGCCTTCGCGCCATCGCGCGATCTGCTCCCCGGTCCAGCCGGCCCGGCGATAGAAGTCGGCTCCCGCCTCAGGGGCCGGCCCGGTATCCGCCAGCAGCATGCGCCCGGTGACATACTCCAGACGCGACATCAGCAACGGCGCCGCGAACCGCTCACAGAGCCAGCCGGCGAGGCCGATATGGTCCGGGTGCATATGGGTGCAGATGACGCGCGACACCGGGCGTCCGTCCAGTGGCCCGGCCAGGGCAGCTTCCCAGGCCTCGACCGACGCGGGCGTGCGCAGGCCCGTATCGACCACGACCCAGGCCGGGCCGTCCTCGATCGCCCAGACATTGACGTGGTTCAGCGCCATCGGCAGGGGCAGGCGCATCCAGAGGACCCCGGGCGCCACAACCACGGCATCCCCGGCATCCGGCACCCTGGCGAAGGGGTAGGTCAGGCCGCGTTCGCCCTCGTCCTTTGCGACGCCGTCGGCCAATGTGCGTCTCCAAAAACAACGCGCTCACTTAAGCTCAACCCGCGTGCCGCGTCCAGACCACCGCCGCCCGATCGCCGCCACCCGGCCAGGACCGCCGTTCGCGTTCGACGTCGATACCGGGCAGGGGCACAACACACGGCGCGCCGGCCGTCAGGCGGGGCGGGAGGGAGGCGTTTCGTCCGCGGCCCAGCTTGACCTCATCAGGAGGCGTGGGCATGACTCCGCCGTCCATTTCCAAGCTCGGGTGTCCGCGATGATGAAGCCCCTCGCCTTTGCCGTCGCCTTTGCCTTGCTGTCCGCGGGGGCCGCCGCGGCCCAGGTGCCTGATGGCGACCTCGGCGGCCGCGAGGTCAGGTCGGGCGACGAGGAAACCGCGGCACCGGTCCGACAGACCACGCCATCCCGGGTCCGGGAGAATCGCCGCGAGCGGGCGCCGGCGCCCCCGACGCCGGAGGAGATTCGGGCTGCTGTGGCCCCCCTCGCCGCTGCGGCGGCGCCGGGCTGCGAAATCACCGAGGCGGTCTTGCTGGGGGGCCGTGCCGACGGCGTGCGCCTGTTCGAGATCGCCTGCGCGACCGGCCCCGGCTTCATCATTGAAGCCTTTGCCGATGCGCCCAAGGCCAATGACTGCGTCATGTTGTGGAGCTTCGGCCGCCTGGTTACCGAGACGGATCCCGCGGCCGATGTCGGCCTGCAGTGTGGCCTGCCCAGCAATCAGAACGGCATTGAGGTCATCGCCGGCTACGGCCGCGCGGCCGGCCTGGACTGTCAGGTCGACGACGCCATCGCCAACGCCGTCGACGTCTATGAGATCGGTTGCGCCGGCCGTGACGGCTGGCGCCTCGAAAAGCAGGCCGACCGTTGGAAGGTGACGACCTGCTGGCAGTTCGCCCTTGTGGCCGACCTGCCCTGCCGCTTTTCCTCGTCCGAGGAGAGCGCCGCCGAATGGCCGAAGCTGGTTTCAGGCACGGACGCTGCCGCCTGCCGGATCGAGGGCGTCCTCTGGATCGGGGACAATGCGCAGCGCGGCTCCTTCTACGAGCTGAAGTGCGCCTCGGGCGAGGGCATCATTGTGCGTTTCCTGGACGGGGCCGGCCAGCAGACCTACTCCTGCATCGACGCACCCCAGATCTTCAACCGGCCGTGCCAGCTGACGACGGTGGCGGCACCGGCGGCGGCGCCCGCCGGCGGGCGCACCTGATCGATCAGATCGACGGGCGGGGACCCAACCCCCTTCCGATAGGGGCCGACGCGGACTAGCGTCGGTGCCTATGCGCATCGCGACCTGGAATGTGAACTCCGTCAACGCCCGCCTGCCCACCGTACTGGCGTGGCTGGAGGCGGCCGCGCCGGACGTGGCCTGCTTCCAGGAAATCAAATGCGTGGACGAGAAATTCCCGCGCGAGCCGTTCGAGGCGCTGGGCTACAATGTCGTCACCCACGGGCAGAAATCCTACAATGGCGTGGCGCTGCTCTCGAAGGTGCCGGTCAGCGACGTGAGGCGCGGCCTGCCCGGCGACGAGGCCGACGACCAGGCCCGCTATCTGGAAGCCGTGATCGAGGCCCCGCGACCGGTCCGGGTCGCGTCCATCTACCTGCCCAATGGCAATCCCCTGGGCACAGGGAAGTTCGCCTACAAACTGGCCTGGTTCGAGCGTCTCCGGGCCCACGCTGCCGGACTGCTGGCGCTGGAGGAGCCGCTGGTGCTGGCCGGTGACTACAACGTCATCCCGACGCCGACGGACGCCCGCAATCCCCAGGCCTGGACCGGGGACGCCCTGTTCCAGCCCGAAAGCCGCGCGGCCTTTCGGGCCCTGCGTCACCTGGGCCTGTCCGACGCGTCCGAACTGGGTCGGCAGCCGGCCGGGACCTTCACCTTCTGGGACTATCAGGCGGGCGCCTGGCAGCGCGATCATGGCATCCGCATCGATTTCGCCCTGCTGTCTCCCCAGGCCGCGGACCGGTTCCTGGCGGTCGAGACCCACCGCGACGCACGCGATATGGACAAGCCGTCGGACCACGTGCCCGTCGTGGTCGATCTGGAGGACTGAGGTGGCCGAGGCGATCCGGGTCTTCCTGCTGGTCGCCCTGGT
>CAMCIP010000048.1 GCA_945874855.1 Brevundimonas vancanneytii | reverse complement strand
CCCGCTGATCTCGGCCGATCCGTCGATGAAGGCGGTCATCATGCTGGCCGACCAGGTCGCCCGGTCCGAGGCCTCCATCCTGATCACCGGCGAAAGCGGCGTCGGCAAGGAGGTGATGGCCCGTTACCTCCACGCCGGCTCCAGGCGCGCCGAACGGCCCTTCATCAGCGTCAACTGCGCCGCCATCCCCGACAACCTGCTGGAATCCGAACTCTTCGGCCATGAGAAGGGGGCCTTCACCGGGGCTGTGGCGCGCCGCATCGGCAAGTTCGAGGAGGCGGACGGCGGCACGCTCCTGCTGGACGAAATCTCGGAGATGGACACCCGACTGCAGGCCAAGCTGCTGCGCGCCATCCAGGAGCGGGTGATCGACCGTGTCGGCGGCGGCAAGCCCGTGCCGGTCAACATCCGCATCATCGCCACCTCCAACCGCGATCTCGCCAAGTCGGTGGCCGAGGGCACGTTCCGCGAGGACCTGCTGTACCGGCTGAACGTCGTGAACCTGCGCCTGCCGGCCCTGCGCGAGCGGCCGGGCGACATCGCCGTGCTGTCGGAGCATTTCGTGCGCAAATATGCGGCCGCCAACGGCGTGCCGGTACGCCCGATCGGGGAGGCGGCCCGTCGCGCCCTGGCCGGGCACCGCTGGACCGGCAATGTGCGCGAGCTGGAAAACGCCATGCACCGCGCCGTGCTGCTGGCCACCGGTCCGGAGATCGACGTCGACGCCATCCGCCTGCCCGACGGCCGGCCGCTGACCGGCTCGAGCTATGACGCCGGCCCCGCCGGACGCGCGGCCCAGACCGCTGACGCCATCAGCCGCGCCGCGGTGGGCCAGACCGTGGCCCAGATGGAGAAGGCGCTGATCCTCGACACCCTGACCCACTGCCTGGGCAACCGCACCCATGCGGCGACCATCCTCGGCATCTCCATCCGCACCCTGCGCAACAAGCTGAACGAATATGCCGACGAGGGCACGACGATCCCCGCGCCCCAGTCGGGCGTGGCCGCCGGCTACGCGGCCTGAGGAAAACAGGAGAATGGACCGCAGACGCGTCCTGACCGGGCTGGGAGCCGTTGGACTGACCGCGTGCGAGCGGCAGGATCCCCCGCAGGCGTCGCCCGTCATGATCGTGCCGAACGTCCGGGTCGACTTCAGCGCGCTCGAGGCCAGGCACGGCGGGCGGTTGGGCCTCAGCGCCTTCAGCGAGAAGGGTGCGGTGAACTGGCGGGAAGGCGAGCGGTTCGTCTACTGCTCGACGTTCAAGATGTATCTCGCCGCGGCGACCCTGCTGCGAGTCCAGGCCGGTCAGGAGCGCCTCGATCGCGAGGTCCCGATCACCGCCGCCGACATGATCAACCACGCCCCGATCACGGAGCCCGCGGTGGGGAGTTCCCTGAGCGTCGAGGCGCTGATGAAGGGGACAGTCGAAGTCAGCGACAATCCGGCGGCGAATCTGCTGCTGAAGGCGCTGGGTGGACTGGACGCGATGCGGGACTTCTACCGGTCCATCGGCGACGACAGCACCCGCGTCGACCGCTTCGAGCCGGAGATGAACCGGCTTGACGGGGACAAGGACACTATCGAGCCGGCCCGCTCGCGGCTGAACCTGCAGCGGCTGTTCCTCGATCCCGGCACGCCGCTGTCGCCGGCGTTCCGGGACAAGCTGCTCGGATGGATGTTCGACTCGCCGACCGGCCTGGGCCGTATCAAGGCCGGCGTCCCCGCCGGCTGGCGGGTCGCGCACAAGACCGGCACCGGCGGCTATGGACCGACCAACGACATCGGTCTGCTCTATCCGCCCGCCGGCGCGCCGATCACGCTCGCCGTCTACTACCACGGCGTGCGGGCCTCTTCGGACGCCGAGAATGAGGCCGTGATCGCCGAGGCGACGCGGCTGACCCTTGCCGCTCTCGGCCACGGCGCATGACCGATGCTCCCGCCCTGATGCGCGACGGCATGGCGCGGCCGACGGGGCGCGAGGTGCGCGGCTGGTTTGCGCGCGGCGAGGTCTTCATGGCGGCCGGCGTGATCGGCATCGTCATGCTGCTGATCCTGCCGATCCCCAGCATGCTTCTGGACCTGCTGCTGGCCATCTCCCTGGTGTCCAGCGTGCTGATCCTGATGACGGCGCTGTTGATGAAGCGGCCGCTGGACTTCGCCATCTTTCCGACCGTCCTGCTGGTCTCGACCCTGTTCCGGCTGGGCTTGAACCTGGCCTCCACCCGGCTGGTGCTGAGCCACGGCCACGAAGGCCCGGACGGCGCCGGTCAGGTCATCCAGGCCTTCGGCAGCCTGATGATGAGCGGCAGCTTCATCATCGGGATCATCATCTTCATCATCCTGCTGGTGGTGAATTTCGTCGTCATCACCAAGGGTTCGACCCGGATCGCCGAGGTCAGCGCGCGCTTCACCCTCGATTCCATGCCCGGCAAGCAGATGGCGATCGACGCCGATCTGTCGTCCGGGCTGATCAACGAGGATCAGGCGAAGCTGCGCCGCAAGGAGCTGGAGCAGGAATCGACCTTCTTCGGGGCCATGGACGGTGCGTCGAAATTCGTGCGCGGCGACGCCGTCGCTGGTCTGATCATCACCGCGATCAATGCCATTGGCGGTATCCTGATCGGGGTGATCCAGCACAGTATGTCGGCCGGCGACGCGGCCAACAGCTATGTCCTGCTGACGGTCGGCGACGGTCTGGTCACCCAGGTGCCGGCCCTGATCGTGTCGATCGCCGCGGGCTTTCTGGTCTCCAAGGCCGGCGTCGAAGGCTCGGCGGACAAGGCGCTGGTGGCGCAGCTGGCGACCAATCCGGTGTCGCTGGGCGTGGTCTCGGCTGCCTCCGGCCTGATCGGCCTCATCCCGGGCATGCCCCTGCTGCCCTTCGCGGCCCTGTCGCTGGGCGCGGGCTTCATGGCGTGGAGGCTGGGGCGCGAGAAGCTCCGGCCCAAGCCGACGGACGCCGAGGTGGCGGCCGCCGCGGCCGGACCCCGGCCGGACGTCGAGGAACCGATCTCCACCGCGCTGAACATCGACGAGGTCAAGATCGAGCTGGGCTATTCCCTGCTGTCGCTGATCAATGAACTGGAGGGACGGCGGCTGACGGACCAGGTCCGGGCGCTGCGCCGGTCGCTGGCGCAGGAGTATGGCTTCGTCATGCCGGCAGTGCGCATCCTCGACAACATGCGGCTCGGCACCCAGGGCTATGCCATCCGCATCAAGGAGATGGAGGCCGGGGCGGGCGAGGTGCGGCTGGGCCAGCTGCTGGCCATGGATCCGGCCGGTCGTCAGGTCGAACTGCCGGGCGAGCACACGCGCGAACCGGCCTTCGGCCTGCCCGCCACCTGGATCGACGAGAGCCTGAGGGAAGAGGCGACCTTCCGCGGCTATACCATCGTCGATCCCTCGACGGTGCTGACCACCCATCTGACCGAGATCCTGAAGGAGAACATGGCCGACCTGCTGTCCTATGCGGAGGTGCAGAAGCTGCTGAACGGGCTGGAGGGCGAAGAGAAGCAGCTGGTCGACGAACTGATCCCCTCGGCGGTGACGGTCACGACCCTTCAGCGGGTGCTGCAGGCCCTGTTGCGCGAGCGGGTGTCGATCCGGGACCTGGCCTCGATCCTGGAGGGTCTGGCGGAGGCGGCCCCGCACACCACCTCGGTGACCGGTCTGGTCGAACATGTCCGCACCCGGCTGGCGCGCCAGCTGTGCTGGCAACATCGCGGCGAGGACGGCGCCCTGCCGATCGTGACCCTGTCGCCGGAATGGGAGCAGGCCTTCGCCGAAAGCCTGGTGGGGCAGGGCGACGACCGGCAGCTGGCCATGGCCCCGTCGCGCCTGCAGGACTTCATCCGCGTGGTGCGCGACGTGTTCGAACGCGCCGCCATGGCGGGTGAGACGGCCGTGCTGCTGACCGGTCCGCAGATCCGGCCCTATGTCCGGTCGATCATCGAGCGCTTCCGGGGCCAGACCGTCGTCATGAGCCAGAACGAGGTCCACCCGCGCGCGCGGCTGCGGACGGTGGGGAGTCTCTAACGCCCCTGGTGGCTACTCCGCCTCGGTCCAGCCGCCGGCGGCGGCGTCGCGGGCCTGGGCGTTGACGGGGCGGGCGACCAGACCGGACTGGGTGATCCAGACCTCGTATTCGGCCCCGTCGCCCATCGGCATATAGGCCCCGCCGCCGTACAGGGTGTCGACCGCGTCGACCCAGCGGCGGTATTTGCGGGCCGTGTCCCAGGCGCTGATCGACCAGGGCAGGTCGGGACCGGGATCGCCACCCTTGACCGCATGCACGCTGCGGATCGCGGTCCGCTCCTGCTCGATGCTCTGATACCGTCCCGACAGCCGGTCCAGGCGGTACTGGGTGTCGAGGCCAAGGACGTTGGCCCAGGGCTTCCAGCGCAGGACCTGCGCCTCCAGACGCCATTCGTCGCCGTGCATCGGATAGACGCCAACGACGGGCTGGCCGTCCTCCGTCGCGGCGGGCTGGGTCAGGGTGGCCTCGAAATACTGCGGGCCCAGCTGTTTGGTGCGGATCGTGGCGACCGGCCGCTCATAGGTCAGGCGGGACCAAGTCTGGACGTTCAGGGCCAGCAGGGTGGCGATCACCGCGGCGGCCACAAGGCCCCCGCCGCCGACGGCTCCGAGCCCCCCCGACATGAACCGGCCGCGAAAAATCGACGCCAGCCCACTGAGCAGAAACACACTGCCGATCACGCCGACTGCCGTCGGCAGAATCCACCACCACCACACCATCGCGTCGATCCCCCGAAAGCGACTTGAGGGTTACCTATACCTTAATCCCATGACCCGGCGAAGGTTTCGTTCGGCCCAGCTTTACTTGCCCGCGCGGCGCGACGATCCTGCACGGCCATGAGCCCGTCTCCGCGCCGCATCCTGTCCACCCCCGCCCTGGTTCCGGGCAACCGGTACCAGGGCGTGCGGCCGGCCTTCGACCTGTGACGCCGCACCTGCAGTTCGGATCGGCCGAGCCCGGCGTGTCGCACAGATTGCGGCGCACGGCCTTCGGTCTTGTGATCCACGATGGCCTGCTGGCCTGCGTAAGGGTCGAGCGGGGTCCGGCCAGCTATCTCGACCTGCCTGGCGGTGCGGTCGACGGCGACGAAACCGAGGTCGAGGCCCTGGTCCGTGAATTCGTGGAGGAAGCGGGCATGACGGTTCGCCCGCTCGCCCGCATCGCCGAGGCCGGCCAGTACTTTCGCAAGACCGACGGCGCGCCGATCAACAATGTCGGCGGTTTCTGGACCGCGGCGCAACTGGAGCTGGATCCGGCCGCCAAGGTTGAGGCCGACCACGAGCTGGTCTGGCTGCCCCCGCAGCGCGCCGTGACGTCCCTGCGCCATGACGCCCACGCCTGGGCGGTGACGGTCTGGATGAGAGGGGGGAGCGAAGCGGTGCCGTACGGAACGATCGCCTGATGCAGTCGCTTTCTCCCTGATGCGCCGCCGCTGTGGTGGCGTCATCCGGGAGGCATTCATGCGCGATCATGACCGCATCGAAGGCACCGCCAGACAGGCCGGCGGCAACATCAAGGAAGCTGTTGGCAAGGTGACCGGCGACGAGAAGCTGCAGGCCGAAGGCAAGGTCCAGAACACCGTGGGCGGCACCAAGGACGCCGTGCGCGGCACGGACTGAGGCTCACCAGCCCAGAGCGCGATTCAGAAGCGCGGGATCACCCGTGCCGATGCTGCAGCTGCCGGACGTCGACGAGGTCCGGCGGTCGTCGTCCCGGGAGGCGGTGCTGTTGCAGCGGACCTGGGGGCGGCGGGCGGCGGCGCGGGCATTCTGTTCAGCCCGCACAGCCCGATCGATCCGGTCGAAGCAGTCAGCCACGTCCTCGCTCGCCGGACGGACCTGGGGGCGGCACTGGTCGGCCGCGTAGCGGACGGGGTCGACCAGGGCTTCGGGGGGCAGGGGCGGCGCGGGCGCGGCGGCCGCCGCCGATGCGGACCGGGAGGCAGCGAACGCGGTATCGAACCCGTCCTCGCCCGCCGCGTCCCGGCGTTCCAGTTCCGCCGTCGCGGCCTCGCCGAGTCGCCCATAGCGTCGGGGCTCGGGCGCGACCGGCGTGCGAGACCAGACGAGGCCCCCGGACGCCGCCGGCGGCGGGACGTCTGTCGGGGTGACGGCCGAGGCGGGACGCGGGGCTGTGGAGATCACCTCGCCCGGCGGCGGATCCTGCACGACAAGGGCAAGGGCCGCAGCGATGAAGATGGGTGTGATGGACATGGATCAGCCTCCCCTGCTTTCCCACCCTACCCGCGCTTCGGGTGACCGCCACTGACGCGATCTGACGCTCAGCGCGACAGCGCCCGCATCGCCTGATCCAGCCCGTCGAGTGTCAACGGATACATCCGCTCGTCCACCAGTTCGCGGATCAGGCCCACTGAGGCCGAATAGCTCCAGTACCGCTCGGGCGCCGGGTTCAGCCAGGCGACCCGGTCCCACTGTTGCGTCGCCCGCTTCATCCAGACCGCGCCGGCTTCCTCGTTCCAGTGCTCGACCGAGCCGCCGGCCATGGTGACCTCATAGGGGCTCATGGTGGCGTCGCCGACGAAGATGGCGCGCCAGTCGGCGGGGTATTTGTTCAGCACCTCCCACGTCGGGGTCCTTTCGGCGTGGCGGCGGCGATTGTCCTTCCACACGCCCTCGTAGAGGCAGTTGTGGAAGTAGAAGAATTCGAGGTGTTTGAACTCTGTCCGGGCGGCCGAGAACAGCTCCTCGCACATCTTCACATGGGCATCCATCGACCCGCCGATGTCGAGGAACAACAGGACCTTGATCGTGTTGCGTCGCTCGGGCCGCATGTGGATGTCCAGCCAGCCCTGCCGCGCCGTGCCGTCGACGGTGGCGTCCATGTCCAGCTCGTCCGGCGCACCCTGGCGCGCGAAA
This sequence comes from Brevundimonas vancanneytii, assembly GCA_945874855.1. Lineage (GTDB taxonomy): Bacteria > Pseudomonadota > Alphaproteobacteria > Caulobacterales > Caulobacteraceae > Brevundimonas > Brevundimonas vancanneytii_A. The sequence continues at coordinate 5,707 of CAMCIP010000048.1, read as the reverse complement.
CGGCGCAGGCGGCGCAGTGCGACCTTGATGTTGCGCGTGCCCAGTTCGACCTGGTCGTCCAGATTGCGATACTCGCGCTTCTCCCAGACCTTGGCCGCCCGGCCCTGGCGACCCGGGCCGCCGATGCGCACGCCCTCGGGATTGTAGCCGCCATGACCGAAGGGGCTGGTTCCGCCGGTCCCGATCCACCTGTTGCCGCCTTCATGCCGGCCCTGCTGCTCCTCAAGCCGCTTCTGCAGGGTCTCCATCAGGGCCTCGAAACCGCCCAAGGCCTCGATCTGCGCCTTTTCCTCATCGGTGAGGTATTTCTCGTTCAGCAGTTTCAGCCAGTCCTCGGGGACGTCGACCGACGGCGCCTCGCCGGGTCCGACCGACTCCAGACCCTTGAACACCGATCCGAAAACCTGGTCGAAGCGGTCGTAATGCTTCTCGTCCTTGACCAGCACGGCCCGCGACAGGTGGTAGAAGTCATCCACGCCGTCAGAGGCGACCCCGCGGTCCATGGCCTGCATCAGATGCAGCCATTCCTTCAGCGACACCGGGACCTTGGCGTCGCGCAGGGCGGTGAAGAAGGGCAGGAGCATGCGCCCAACCTGAGCCAGGCTCAGCCGCGCCGCAAGATGAACTCGTCGTCCAGCCAGGTGCCCACGGGATACTGGTACGCGCCGGCCTTTTCGAAGCCATGGGCGGCATAGAGCTTCTGCGCCTTCAGATTGCCGCTCCAGACCCCGATCCAGAGGGGGCCGTCGGAGTTCAGCGCCATCCACGCCAGCGCCTGCCCCAGCAGGGCCGTGCCGAGCCCCAGACCCTGGGCGGCCCGGTCGACGTAGAGGCGACGCAGTTCGGCGTGGCTGTGACGGGCCTCGGGGTGGGGCAGGCCGTTGGGGCCGGCGTTGGCGAAGGCCAGCAACTCGTCACCACGCTCCGCCACCCACCAGGCGGCGCCGGGCTCGGTCAGGCCGGCAAGGGTGGCGTCGACGCCGAAGGCCTTCTCCAGATGCGCGGCAAGGTCCGCCGGGGGATAGGCAATACCGAAGCCCGTCACGAAGGTGTCGATGAAGGTGCGACGGCCCAGATCGGCCAGGCGCGGCGCGTCTTCGGGGCGGGCAGTGCGGATCAGAATCTCGGACATGGCGGCCGCATACGCCCTTCACGCGGCACGCGACAGGGGGGTGAGTCGGCGCCTATCATCGCGCCATGGCCGCCACGCTGTTCACCCATACGGACATGATCGCCCACAGCCCCGGCGTCGGCCATCCCGAGCGGCCGGAACGGCTGGCGGCGGTGCTGGCAGCGCTGGAGGCCGCGGCGCTGGGACGGGACCGTCGCGAGGCGCGCGAGGCCGATGTCGCCGATCTGGAGCGGGTCCATCCGACCGCGCATGTGGAGGCGATCCTGGCCGCTTCGCCGGCGGAGGGCCTGCGCCAGCTGGACCCCGACACCGCGCTGTCGCCGGGCAGCGTCCGGGCTGCGCGGCTGGCGGCGGGGGCGGTCGTCGACGCCGTGCGCGCCGTCGCGGCCGGAGACCTGAGCCGGGCCTTCTGCGCCGTGCGGCCGCCCGGGCATCACGCCACGCCGCAGGAGGTCATGGGCTTCTGCCTGTTCTCGAACGTGGCCGTGGCGGCGCGGGCGGCGCAGGCGGCAGGGCTGGCGCGGGTGGCGGTCATCGACTTCGACGTTCATCATGGCAACGGCACCCAGGCGGCGGTCGAGCACGATCCGACGCTGTTCCTCGGGTCCATCCATCAGATGCCGCTCTATCCCGGATCCGGCGACGCGGCGGAGACGGGGGTGGGCAATGTCGTCAATGTGCCCGTGCCTCCCCATGCGGCGCGAGAGGCCTGGCGGGCCTCGTTTCAGGGGGGGCTGATGCCGGCTCTGGACGCATTTGCGCCGGACCTGGTCCTGATTTCGGCGGGGTTCGACGCCCATCGCCGCGATCCCCTCGCCCATCAGAGTCTGGAGGCGGAGGACTTCGCCTGGGCCACGCGGGCGGTGCTGGAGATCGCCCGGGCCCGCTGTGGCGGCAAGGTTGTGTCCTCGCTCGAGGGCGGTTACGACCTTGCAGGTCTGGGACGGTCCGCCGTCGCCCACGTCAGGGCCCTTGGGGAGGAATGAGGACGCACGCCGCCCCGCAAGGCCGGGGTCCCGTTGCCGTCCGCGGATCATGACCGTGCAGGACCCCCCGACCCGACCTGCCGCAGAGGCGCCCGTTCCGGTCCCGCCGGCGATCCCTGACGCCGCCGGGGCCGTCCGGACGGGCGCCATTACGCTCGTGCGCCATGGCGAGCCCGCCCTGTCGCGCAAATGCCTGATCACCGCACGCCAGTATGGCGACTGGTGGGCGAAGTATGAGGTCGGGGGTCTGCGCGCCGGCCAGACGCCGCCGCCCGAACTGCTGGCCGCCGTCGAGGGCGCGGGGGCCATCTATGCCTCCACCCGGCCGCGGGCGATGGAGACAGCGACGGCCGCCTCCGGCGCGCGCGACGTGCGGGTCGACGCCCTGTTTATCGAGGCCCCCCTGCCGCCGCCGAGCCTGCCGGACTTCATCAAGCTGTCGCCCAAATGGTGGGGGGTTGTGGCGCGGATCTGGTGGCATTGGTCGGACCGGCATCACCAGCAGGAGACCCGCGCCGAGGCCGAGGTGCGCGCGGAGCAGGCGGCCCAGGTGCTCATCGAGCGGGCGGCCTCGGGCCAGGACGTGCTGGTCTTCGCCCACGGCTACTTCAACCATATGGTCGGGCGCCGGCTGAAGGCCGACGGCTGGCGACTGGTGCACGACCAGGGCTTCAAATACTGGAGCCAGCGCCGCTACCAGCGGGCCTGACGGCGCTTCGCCGTTGAAGCGGCGACGCGCCGCCTCTAGGGTTCCGCTCCCATGACCGAGCCCTCCGCCGAATCCGACCTGTCATTCGAAGCCGCCCTGCAGCGCCTTGAGTCGCTCGTGCAGCGGCTGGAGTCGGGTCAGGCCCCGCTGGAGGAGGCGGTGACTCTCTATGAGGAGGGCGCCAGGCTGAAAGCTCTGTGCGAGGCGCGGCTCAAGGCCGCCCAGCTTCGGGTCGAAAAGGTGGTTCTGGGCGCGGACGGCCAGGCGGTCGGCGTCGAGCCGGCCGAGTTCGGTTGATGACCGTCGTCGCCGACCCGATCGCCTTCGACGACTTCATGAAGGTCGATGTGCGCGTCGGCCGCGTGGTCGCCGCGGAGCCATTTCCCGAGGCGCGGAAGCCCGCCTTCAAACTGACCATCGACTTCGGCCCCGACGTCGGGCTCAAGCGGTCGTCTGCCCAGATCACCCGCCACTATGAGGTTGAAGGGCTGGTCGGTCGGCTGGTGGCCGCTGTGGTGAATTTTCCACCCCGGCAGATCGGGCCCTTCATGTCCCAGGTTCTGACGCTGGGTTTCCCGGACGCGGACGGGGAGGTGGTGCTGGTCCAGCCGGAACGCGACGTGCCCTTGGGGAGCCGACTGTTTTGACCGTCCTCGCCGCCAACTCGCCCGAGCAGGCTGTGCTGGACCGCGTCGCCGAAGTGGCTGACCTGGTGACGGTGGCGCTGGATGAGTTGCTGCCCCGTGCCGATGGCCCGGAGTCACGGCTGACCGAGGCCATGCGATATGCGGCGCTGGGGCCCGGCAAGCGGCTGAGGCCCTTCTTCGCCCTCGAGGCGGCGCGGTTGTTCGACATTGAGGAACGGCCGGTGCTGCGGGCGGCCTGCGCGCTGGAGTGCGTGCACGCCTACAGCCTTGTGCACGACGACCTGCCCTGCATGGACGACGACGATGTGCGGCGGGGACGGCCCACGGTGCATCGGGCCTATGACGAGGCGACGGCCGTGCTGGCCGGCGACGCCCTGCAGACCGCAGCGTTCGACATCCTGCTGCATGAAGACACCCACGACGACGCCGAGATCCGTTGCGAACTGGCTGCGCGCCTGTCGCTGGCGTCGGGTGCGCGGGGCATGGCGGGCGGTCAGATGATCGACCTGCTGGGCGTGCGCGACGACCTGGGCGGTGTCGCGCGGATGCAGCGGCTCAAGACGGGGGCCCTGTTCAGCTATGCCTTCGAGATCGCCCTGATCCTGTCGCGCGCAGACGAGGCGCATCGGCATGCCCTGCTGGGCTTCGCCCACGACATCGGTCTGGCCTATCAGATCGTCGACGATCTGCTGGATGCCGAGGGTGACGCCGAGGCCCTGGGCAAGGCCGCGGGGGGCAAGGACGCGGCCCGGGGCAAGACCAATTTCGTGACCCTGCTGGGCGTGGACGCGGCACGGCAGAGGGTCGCGCATCTGGCCGACCAGGCGCGCGGGCATCTGCAGCCCTATGGCGAGGACGCGGAAATTCTCAAGGCGTCGGTTGACTTCGTGCTCAAGCGGCGGACCTGATGGGAAAATTCGCGGGCCGGTCCCGCCTCAAGGTGAAGATGGATGCCTGACACCCCGCTGCTCGACACGGTCCTGACGCCCGCGGACATCCGGCGGGTGCCGGCCGACCGGCTGCAGGCCCTGGCCGACGATCTGCGTGCCGAGGTGATCGATGCCGTTTCGGTGACAGGTGGCCATCTGGGCTCCGCGCTGGGCGTGGTCGAACTGACGGTGGCGCTGCACCACGTGTTCGATACACCGCGCGACGTGCTGATCTGGGACGTCGGTCACCAGTGCTACCCGCACAAGATCGTGACGGGCCGTCGCGATCGCATCCGCACCCTGCGACAGGGCGGCGGTCTCTCCGGCTTCACCAAGCGGTCGGAGAGTGAATACGATCCCTTCGGTGCGGCCCACGCCTCCACCTCCATCAGCGCCGCGCTGGGCTTCTGCGCCGCGCGCGACCAGAAGGGCGAGACCAACAAGGTCGTGGCCGTGATCGGCGACGGCTCCATGTCGGCCGGCATGGCCTATGAGGCCATGAACAATGCCGCGGAGACGACGAAGCAACTGGTCGTCGTGCTGAACGACAACGACATGTCGATCGCCCCGCCGGTGGGCGGCATGAGCGCCTATCTGGCCAATCTGGTGTCGGGCGGTGCCTACCGGAATTTCCGTCGCTTCGGCAAGAAGGTGGCCGAGCACATGCCGCGCCCCTTCCGCGACGCCGCGCGCAAGGCCGAGGAATATGCCCGGGGCATGGTCACGGGCGGGACCTTCTTCGAGGAGCTGGGCTTCTACTACATCGGCCCGATCGACGGCCACGACATGGACGCCCTTGTCTCCGTGCTCAAGAACGCCGCGGAGGTCGATGACCGGCCGGTGGTGGTTCACGTCGTGACGCAGAAGGGCAAGGGCTATGGCCCTGCCGAGAGCAGCGCCGACAAATACCACGGCGTGGTCAAGTTCGACGTCGTCTCGGGCAAACAGTCCAAGGCCGTCTCCAATGCGCCCAGCTACACCAAGGTGTTCGGCACAGAGCTGATCAAGCGGGCGAAGATCGACCCCACGGTCGTGGCCATCACCGCCGCCATGCCGTCGGGCACCGGGCTGGACCTGTTCGGCCAGGCCTTCCCCGAGCGGACCTATGATGTCGGCATCGCCGAGCAGCATGCCGTGACCTTCGCCGCCGGCCTCGCGGCCGACGGGATGAAGCCGGTCTGCGCCATCTATTCGACCTTCCTGCAGCGCGGCTATGACCAGGTCGTCCATGACGTGGCGATCCAGTCCCTGCCGGTGCGGTTCGCCATGGACCGGGCCGGGCTGGTGGGCGCGGACGGCTGCAC
>CAMCIP010000047.1 GCA_945874855.1 Brevundimonas vancanneytii | reverse complement strand
TGGGACATGAAGAACGTCATCGCCAAGATCACCGGCGCGGGCAATCCCAACGTCATGGCCTGCGAGCGCGGGGCCAGCTTCGGCTACAACACCCTTGTGTCGGACATGCGGGCCCTGCCGATCCTGCGCGAGATCGGCTGTCCGGTGGTGTTCGACGCGACCCACAGTGTGCAGCAGCCGGGCGGGCAGGGGACCTCCTCGGGCGGCCAGCGGGAGTTCGTGCCGGTCCTGGCCCGTGCGGCGGTGGCCGTGGGCGTCGACGCGGTCTTCATGGAGACCCATCAGGACCCTGACAACGCCCCGTCTGACGGCCCGAACATGGTGCCGCTGGACCAGTTCGAGGCCCTGGCGGCCGAGCTGATCGCCTATGACGACCTGACCAAGTCGCGGATGGCGAAGGCGGCTTGAATCCGTTAGGCCGGGGTCATGGCTGAACGCACCCTGGACCTGGGCGAACTGCAGGCGCTGCTGGAGCGCGTGCGCGGGATCAGGGTCGCCTGTGTCGGCGACCTTATGCTGGACCGCTATGTCTACGGAGAGGTCGAGCGCATCTCGCCCGAGGCGCCGATCCCGATCCTGAAGACGCGCCGACGCGTGGCCATGCCCGGTGGGGTCGGCAATGTCGCGCGTAACGTGGCAGCCTTGGGCGGACTCGCGCGGCTGGGAGCCGTGGCGGGCCGTGATGCGGCCGGCGATGAGCTGGCCGCCCTGATCGCCGTCGAGCCGGGCATCGAAGACTCGGTCGAGCGACGGGACGGCGTGACCACCATCGTCAAGACCCGCTTCGTCGCCGCTGGACAGCAACTCCTTCGGCAGGACGAGGAGGAACAGGCTTTCATGGCGACCGAAACAGACGCTTTTACAGACGTCTCGGCCATTCTTCTGTCGGATTATGCCAAGGGTGTGGTCAGCGATCTGGTGATCGCCCAGGCCCTGACCTCGGCCGCCGTGTCCGGCGCGCCGGTGGTGGTCGACCCCAAGGGGCGCGACTTCGCGCGCTATGGCGCGGTCGATCTGATCAAGCCCAATGCAGGCGAGCTGGCGGCCGCGACGGGGCTCCCGACCGGGACCGACGCCGAGGTCGAGGCAGCCCTGACCGCCCTTCTGGCCACCATCCCGGCCCGGGCTGTTGTCGTGACCCGCGCCGGCAAGGGTATGAGCCTGATGCGGCGTGGCGGTGAAGTGCGGCACTTTCCCGGGCGCGCACGGGAGGTCTTCGACGTTTCCGGGGCCGGGGATACGGGGCTGGCGGCGCTGGGTCTGGCGATGGGTGCCGGAACGTCGCTGGAGACGGCTGTCGAGCTCGCCATCCTCGCCTCCGGCGTGGTGGTGGGCAAGGCGGGCACCGCGACGGTCTCTCCGGCTGAACTGATCGACGCCGAGATGAGCCAGCACGCCGCCGGGGCCCACGCCAAGGTCATGCCGCTGGAGGAACTGGCGCATGTGGTCGAGGGATGGAAACGGCAGGGGCTGAAGGTTGGCTTCACCAACGGCTGTTTCGACATCCTGCACCGCGGTCACGTCGCCTATCTGGCCCAGGCGCGGTCGTGGTGCGACCGCCTGGTCGTGGCGCTGAACACCGACGCCTCGGTGCGACGGCTCAAGGGCGAGGGACGGCCGATCAACGATCTGGACAGCCGGGCTGTCGTGATCGGCGGTCTCGGCAGCGTCGACCGGGTGACGTCGTTCGACGATCCGACCCCGCTGGCCCTGATCGAACGGCTGCGGCCCGACGTCCTCATCAAGGGCGCGGACTATACGCGCGAGGGTGTGGTGGGCGGCGACCTGGTCGAAAGCTGGGGCGGGGAGGTGCGGCTGGCGACCTTCGAGGACGGTTACTCCACCACCCGCACGATCGAGAAGATGAGGGCCGACTGATGGGACGACGGATGGTCGTGGTCACCGGCGGGGCCGGCTTCATCGGCTCCAACATCGTCGCGCGTCTGTGCGCCGAGGGCCGCCGCGACGTGGTCGTTTGCGACCGGCTAGAAGACGCGGCGCTGGGCAAGTGGAAGAACCTGGCCAAACACGCCATCGCCGACTTCTGGCAGCCGGAGGAGATGTTCGCCCAGCTGGAGCGCCACGCCGACCGCGTGGAGGCGGTGGTGCATATGGGCGCGATCTCGTCGACGACCGAGCCGGATGCCGACCTGATCCTGCGCACCAATTTCAGCCTGTCGCGGGACCTCTGGGACTGGTGCGCCCTCAGGGACGCCCGGCTGGTCTACGCCTCCTCGGCGGCCACCTATGGCGATGGCAGCCAGGGGTTTGAGGACGACGACGATCCTGAGGCCTTGGCTGAACTGAGGCCTCTGAATGCCTATGGATACTCAAAGACTCTGTTCGATCAGTACGCCGTCCACCAGGCCCTTCAGGGCCATGCCCCGCCGCAGTGGGCGGGGCTGAAATTCTTCAACGTCTATGGGCCCAATGAGGGTCACAAGGGCACGATGAAGTCCGTGGTAGCCCAGATCTGGCCCAAGGTGGCCGCGGGCGAACCCGTTACCCTGTTCCGGTCGCACCACCCCGACTATGCCGACGGGGGCCAGATGCGGGACTTCGTCTTCGTCGACGACATCGTCGACATGGCGGAGTGGCTGCTGGATGCGCCGCAGGTGTGCGGCGTGTTCAATGCGGGATCGGGGCAGGCGCGCTCCTTCCTCGACCTGGCCCATGCCACCTTCGCGGCTGCCGGGCGCGCGCCCCAGGTCAGCTATGTCGACACCCCCGAGGCGATCCGGGACAAATACCAGTACTTCACCGAGGCCCGGATGGACCGGCTGCGCGCGGCCGGGTTCCAGGGCCAGGCGACCCCCCTGGAAGAAGGGGTGCGCCGCTATGTGCAGGACTTTCTGATGACGGCGGACCCGTATCGATGACGGGGCCGGGGCTGACCTTTCGCCAGTGGGTCGGCTGGACGGGGCTGGGTCTGGTCCTGCTGCTGGCCGTGGCGGTCGGGGTCTGGCGCGGCGACATCCTCCGGGCCGGGCTGGATCCGCAGATTCCTTTCCAGACCTATGAGCCGCCCGCCGCGCCCGACTATGCCGACCCCGCCGCCTGGGCGCTGCTGGACGCGCGGACCTCGGGGTCGGGCGACGCCGCCGTCTTCTTCGTCCATTCCACCACCTATGACGGCGGACGCGAATGGAACGGGCCCGTCGGCGACCCGCGGGCCGACGCGCATCTGATGCGGGTGGTATTGCCCAACCATGCCGGTCCGTTCGCGCGGGCAGGATCCGTCAGCGCACCGCGCTACCGTCAGGCCAGCCTCTATACCCGGCTGACGCTGCGCGACGATGCGCGGGAGGCGCGGGCCTTTGCCTATGGCGACGTCGAGGCCGCCTTCGAGGTCTGGCTGGCGCGCCACCCCGAGGGGCCGCTGGTGCTGGTCGGGATGGAGCAGGGGGCCGAACTGCTGGACAGGCTCATCAAGGCCCGCGTCGCCGCCGATCCCCCCCTGATCCGCCGCATCGTCGCCGTCTATCTGATCGACGCCATCATCGCCGCCGACGACGTGCCCCAGACCCTGCCGGCCTGCGTGCGGCGGGATCAGGCGGGATGCGTCCTCGCCTTCTCCGCTGTGGGCGACGACGATGACGGCGCCGCGGCCCGGCGGCTGAGGCGGGGTCTGGTGTGGGACGACCGGGGGCGACTGGTCGACCTGGACGGTCGCGCCGCCCTGTGCGTGAATCCGATCGACGGACGTCGGGACGGGGGCACGACCTCGGTGCGGGCTCACGCCGGGGCGACCAATGCCACGGGTCTGGAGTGGGGGGCGCGACCGGCCCTGCAGGGGCGTCTGATCACGGCGACCTGCCGGGGCGGCCTGTTGCGTCACTCCCATGCCCGCGGCGAGTCCTTCACCCGGGCAGGGGGGTGGGCTGAGCGTCGGAAAGCTCTTCCCTACAATCTCTTCTACGGTGATCTTGAAGCCGATGTGAGGGCCCGCGCCGCGGCCTGGGCCCAGCGTCAGTCGGAGGTCCGGCCGTCGCGCCAGTCGAACAGCGCCTCCAGCACCTGAACGGCCCGGCCGCGCCCGCCGGTCAGCGACGGGTCGCGCGACAGGATCAGGCGGGCGTCGTCGGCGGCCACCCGCAGCAGGTCGCGGTGCCGGAACGGATCCGCGAAACGATAGGCAGGAAAGCCGGACTGACGCAGGCCGATGGGGTCCCCGCCGCCCCGCAGGCGAAAGTCGGCCTCCGCGATTTCAAATCCGTCCTCGGTGTGGCGCAAAATCTCCAGTCTTTCCCGTGCTGTGTCGCCGAGACCTTGCTCGCCGGCGCCATACAGGAGGATGCACGAACTGGCCTTGGCCCCGCGACCGACCCGCCCGCGCAGCTGATGCAGCTGGGCCAGGCCGAACCGGTCGGCGCGTTCGATCACCATGATGGAGGCGTTGGGCACGTCGACGCCGACCTCCACGACCGTGGTGGCGACCAGAATGGGCAGGGCGCCCGCCGCGAACCGCTGCATGACGTCGTCGCGGGCGGGACCGGCCATGCGGCCGTGGGCCAGACCGACCTCAAGACCCAGCCGCTCGGTCAGGTCCGCGGCGCGGGCCTCGGCCGCGGCCAGGTCGCCGGTCTCGGATTCGGCCACCAGCGGGCAGATCCAGTAGGCCTGCGCCCCGTCGGCCACGGCCCGCCTCAGGCGCAGGGCCACTTCGTCCAGCCGTTCGACCGGCAGCACGGCGGTGGTGATCGGGGTACGGCCCGGCGGCTTTTCGTCGAGGCGCGAGACCTCCAGGTCGCCGAACCGCGTCAGTTCCAGGGTGCGCGGGATCGGCGTGGCCGACATGGTCAGCAGATGCACGGCCTCGCCCTTGGCCTGAAGCCGGCTGCGCTGGTCCACGCCGAAGCGGTGCTGTTCGTCGACCACGACCAGACCGAGGCGGTGGAAGGCGACCGCGTCCTGGAACAGGGCATGGGTGCCGATCGCCACCTGGACCGACCCGTCCGCAAGGGCCGCCAACGCGGCGCGCCGCTCGGCCGCCCCGTCACGACCGGTGAGCAGAAGGGCGGTCAGGCCGGCAGAGGCCAGCAGGGGTCCCAGCCGCTCGGCATGCTGGCGGGCGAGGATCTCGGTGGGGGCCATCAGGGCCGACTGGAACCCGCTGGAGGCGGCGTCGGCCATGACGAGGGCGGCGACCGCCGTCTTGCCCGAACCGACGTCGCCCTGCAGCAGCCGGGCCATGCGCACGCCCGAGCCCAGGTCGGCGCGGATTTCGCCCACGGCCCGCGTCTGGGCGCCCGTCAGCCGGAAGGGCAGGGCGTCCTGCAGCGCCTGCGAGGCCGGGCCGGGCCGTAGCACGGGCGCGGGCTGGTCGAGCCTGACCGTGCGACGTCGGGCGAGGGCCAGCTGGTGGGCCAGAAGCTCATCATAGGCGAGGCGCAGTCGCGCCGGGGCGTTGGGCTCAAGGTCGGGCAGGGCAGCCGGGGCGTGCAGGGCATTCACCGCCTCCCGCCAGCCCGGCCAACCCTGGCGCGCGATCCACGCCGGGTCCTGCCACTCCGGCAGGTCGCCGGCGGCGGGCAGGGCGGCGGCCACCAGTCGGCGCACCATCCGCGAGGTCAGCCCCTGGACCGCCGGATAGACGGGCTCTGTCCCCGTCAGCTGGTCGGCGTCCTCCGGCTTGACGACGTCCGGATGGACGATCTGGACCTCGCCATTGAAGCGCTCGACCTTGCCGGACACCAGCCGGGTCTCGCCGCGCGGCAACAGACGGTCGACATGCTGGGCCGAGCCGCCGAACCAGACCAGATGGACGAAGCCGGTCTCGTCCTGGGCGCGGACCTTGGTCGGCACGCCGGGCTTGCCGGGCACGATCAGGCGGTCGACGACGACGCGAAAGACCCCGACCTGATCCTCGACCGCCTCGGCCGCCGTCATGGGCCGGCGCAGGATCAGGCCGGCGGGCGCGAGGAACAGCAGGTCGCGGACCAGCGGCCCGGCCAGACGCTGGACAAGGGGCAGGTTCTTCTGGCCCACGCCCTTCAGCGTCGAGACCTCGGCGAACAGGGGGAACAGAATCTCGGGCCGCATGGTTGCGACAGCATAGGGCCGCGGCACGGGTGGCGAAATCGGCCCTGCGGGTCTATCTGGGCCCTCCAATCAAACTCCGGGACCGGGCAAGGAATCTTGTGACCGAACACGTCGTGCATTCCGACTCCGACTCGAGGGACCCCGGCGAGGACCTGCGTCGTCTGACGTTCCGCGCCTGGCGTCGCGGGTTCCGCGAGGCCGACCTGATCCTGGGACCGTTCGCCGAGCGCGAGGGGCCGCATCTCTCGCCGGCCGAGCTGTCGGCCTTCGCCCGCCTTCTCGATGCCGACGATCGTGCCCTCTACGCCTGGATCACCGGGGCGGAGGCGGCACCGGCCGATCAGGACGCCCCCCTGGTCGCGCGTATCCACGCCTTCATGAAGGCCGAGGTCGCCGCCGTGGTGGCGGAGGGCGCGGGGTGATGGACGCCGCCCTGTCCCTTGCCAGCGACGTGGAGATCGGCGGGGCCCCCGAGGGGCTGGACGCCCTGATCATGGCCGAGGCCTTACGCGCCGAGGGCGGCGTCGCCCTGTTCGTGGCCCGCGACCTGTCGCGTGCGACGCAGACGATCGAGGCCCTGCGCTTCTTCGCCCCGGGACTGGACGTCGCGGTGTTCCCGGCCTGGGACGTGCTTCCCTATGACCGGCTGAGCCCCACGGCGGGCGTCTCGGCCGAGCGGATGGCGACGCTGAGCCGGCTGGCGCGCCGCGATCCAAAGGATCGCACCCCGCTGCTGGTGGTGACGACGGTGGCGGCTGCGACCCAGCGCACCCCGCCCCGCGACCTGACCGAGCATGGCGTCTTCTCCGCCCGCATTGGCGACGACCTGGACCTCGTGGCCCTGGAACGGCATTTCGCCGCCAACGGCTATATGCGCGCCTCGACTGTGTCGGAGCGCGGCGAATATGCGGTCCGGGGCGGGGTGGTGGACGTCTTCCCGCCCGGTTTTGAGGAGCCGGTACGGCTGGACCTGTTCGGCTCGGAACTGGAGCAGATCCGGACCTTCGATCCGGAAACCCAGCGCTCCACGGGCAAGCGCGAGCGGCTGACCCTGGCACCGGTGTCCGAGGCCCTGCTGACGCCCGAGACGATTTCGCGCTTCCGCACGGGCTGGCTGGAACTGTTCGGGGCCGCGGGCGACGACATGCTCTATGCCGCCGTCAGCGAGGGCGCGCGCCGGCAGGGGCTGGAGCACTGGCTGCCGCTGCTGCACCCCCGCATGGACACCCTGTTCGACCATCTGCCCGACGGCGCGGCGGTGTTCCTGGATCCCCAGGTCGAGGCGGCGCGGGCGGAGCGCTGGGCCTTGATTGCCGACGCCTGGGAGACCCGCCGCGCCAGCCGCGACGGGCCGACCAAATCCTCGGGTGCCTGGCGGGTGCTGCCGCCGGATCGGCTGTACCTGCCCGAGGCGGACTGGCACGCGACGCTGGCCGGGCGGCGGGTGCGGCGGCTCAGCCCCTTCGCCGGCCCGGGCCATGATGCCGGCGGCCGACTGGGGCGGACCTTCGCCGCGGAACGCGCGCAGGACAGCGTCAACCTGTTCGAGGCCGTGGCTGACCACGTGAAGGCCCTGCGCGCCGGGGGTCAAAAGGTGCTGTTCGCAAGCTGGACCGAGGGCTCATCCGAGCGTCTGGCGGCCATGCTGGCGGATCATGGCGTGCAGCCCGTCGTGGCGGTGCGCGACTGGGCCGACGTCCAGGCGGCGGTGCCGGAGTTGATCCTGCGCGGGGTCGTGCCGATCGACCACGGCTTCACGGCGCCGGGGCTGGCGGTGATCAGCGAGACCGACATCCTCGGTGACCGGCTGGCGCGACCCAGGCGCAAGCGGCGCGCGGCCAACTTCCTGGCCGAGGCCGCGGCCCTGAGCGCCGGCGACCTTGTCGTGCACCTCGATCACGGCATCGGGCGCTATGAGGGCCTGAAGACACTGGAGATCCAGCAAGCCCCGCACGACTGTCTGGAATTGTTGTACGCAGGTGAGAGCAAACTCTATCTGCCCGTTGAAAACATTGACCTGCTGACCCGCTACGGTTCGGACGCCGAGGGCGTGCAGCTGGACCGGCTGGGCGGAGCGGGCTGGCAGGCGCGCAAGGCCAGGGCGAAAGCCCGGCTGCGCGATATGGCCGAGGGCCTGATCGCCCTGGCCGCCAAGCGGGCGCTGAAGACCTCCGACGCCGTCACCCCGCCGCAGGGACTGTTCGACGAGTTCTGCGCCCGCTTCCCCTATGAGGAGACCGACGACCAGCTGAACGCCATCGGCGACGTGCTGGGCGATCTGGGCAAGGGCATGCCCATGGACCGGCTGGTCTGCGGCGACGTGGGCTTCGGCAAGACCGAGGTGGCGTTGCGGGCTGCCTTTGTGGTGGCCCTGTCGGGCCTGCAGGTGGCCGTGGTCTGTCCCACCACCCTGCTGGCGCGCCAGCATTTCAAGACCTTCTCCGAGCGGTTCGCCGGCTGGCCGGTCAAGGTGCGCCATCTGTCGCGCATGGTGACGGCCAGGGACGCGGCCGAGACACGCGCCGGGCTCAAGGACGGCTCGATCGAGATCGTGGTCGGCACCCATGCGGTGCTGAGCGAACAGGTCGGCTTCAAGAACCTGGGCCTCGTGATCGTCGACGAGGAGCAGCACTTCGGGGTCAAGCACAAGGAGAAGCTGAAGAGCCTGCGCGCCGACGTGCACCTGCTGACCCTGACGGCGACGCCGATCCCGCGCACGCTGCAGATGGCCCTGTCGGGCCTGCGCGAGATGTCGATCATCGCCACGCCGCCGGTCGATCGCCTTGCGGTCCGCACCTATGTCACGCCCTGGGACGCTGTCCTGGTGCGCGAGGCCCTGCTGCGCGAGAAATACCGCGGCGGTCAGGCCTTCTACGTCGTGCCGCGCCTGTCGGACCTGGAGGAGGTCGAGCGGTTCCTGCGCGAACAGGTGCCGGAGATCAGCTTCGTCGTCGGCCACGGCCAGATGAGCCCGACCCAGCTGGAAGACGTGATGAGCGCCTTCTATGACGGGCGTTACGACGTGCTGGTCTCGACCACGATCGTCGAAAGCGGCATCGACATTCCCACCGCCAATACCTTGATCGTGCACAGGGCCGACATGTTCGGCCTGGCCCAGCTGCACCAGATCCGGGGCCGGATCGGCCGGGCCAAGGCGCGGGCCTTCGCCTATCTGACGACCGACCCGATCAAGCCGCTCAGCGTGGCGGCCGAGCGGCGTCTGGAGGTGCTGCAGTCGCTGGACAACCTCGGCGCCGGCTTCCAGCTGGCCAGCCACGATCTCGACCAGCGCGGCGGCGGCAATCTGCTGGGCGACGAACAGTCGGGACACATCCGCGAGGTGGGAGTCGAACTGTACCAGCAGATGCTGGAGGACGCGGTCGCCAGCCTGCGCGAAGCCGGGGGCGAGACTCAGGACCGCGGCTGGTCCCCGACCATCAACACGGGCGCGGCCGTATTGATTCCCGAGGATTACGTCCCAGACCTGAACGTCCGTCTCAGTCTTTATCGCCGACTGTCGGATGCCGAGAAGTCCGAGGACCGCGAGGCCGTGGCGGCCGAGCTGATCGACCGGTTCGGCCCGTTGCCGGACGAGGCCAAACAGCTGCTGCGCATCGTCGGCATCAAGGCCCATTGCCGCGAGGCCTGTATCGAGCGGATTGACGTCGGGCCCAAGGGCGCCGTGCTGACCCTGCGCGACAACAGATTCCCCAACCCCGTCGGCCTGGTCGGCCTGATCCAGAAGAACCACGCCTTCTGGAAGCTGCGGCCCGACCAGAAGATCGTGGTCAAGGGCGACTGGCCCGACGCCAATGAGCGGCTGAAGGCGGCCGAGCGCGTGACGGCCGATCTGGCGCGGGTGGCCCGGGCGGCCTAGGTGCAGCCGTCCTCCGGACCGGGGTCGCGCTTGTCGAACCGCTCGGCCCACCACGCCGTCCACCGGGCCTCGAGGGCGTCGAAGGCCGCTGCGTCGAGGCCATAGGTGGTGAGCGTCAGCTGGGTGCCGCCGCGGGCCCATTTGTCATTGGGCGGCCGGCCCATGGCCAGCAGCAGGCCGTCGCCCCATTCCCGCACGGTCAGGCCGACCTGATGCCGGCCCAGATGCCAGACCTCGCCGGACACCTCGCCGGAGGGCAGGGCGGCGGCCCAGGGCTCGCCCACCGCGGGGAGGTCCGTCAGGCCCAGGGCGGACGCGCCGTTCAGGGCCCCGGCCCGGGGCTCGCCACCGAAATACAGGGTGCGCCGTGTCTGGCCGAGGTGGCGCGTCATCATGAAGCGCAGCTGTTCGGTGAAGGCGATCCAGCCCTCGGTCATATCCTCGAACACGCCGGCCCAATCCTCGCCGGCAGCGGGGGCGGAGCGGATCAGCCGGACGATGGTGTGGTCGCCGCAATCCTGGACCTCATAGCGGTCGGGCACGCCTTCGAAATCCAGCACCCGGGCGGCGTCATCGGCGCGGCCGTAGGTGAAGAAGATGAACTCCACCTCGTCGGCCAGGCTGTCGGCCTCCCAGCCGAACCACTGCATGACGGTCTCCCTATCGCGCAGCGCCTTCCAGACGGCGTCGGCGGGGGCGGGGACGGTGACCTCGACGAGGACCCGGTCCTCCATCTTCGGGGCGTCGGACATGGATCAGTTCCTCTTCGGCTGGGGCTTGGTGACGACGGCGGGATGGGCGACGGCGGTCAGCCGGTAACGGCGACCGGTCGGCGCCGCATAGGCGCGGGCCAGGTCGGCGACGGCGGCCGCCACCTCGTTGGAGAAGGCGTCAAAGTCCGCGGGCGTGGCGAAGGTCAGGTCGGCCTCCACCGTCAGGGTGAGCAGACGGCTGCCCTCGACCTCTGCAGCCTGGCGCATGCGGGCAACGTCGCGGACCATGGCCGAGGCCGTGCCGATCAGGTGGTCGACGGCGTGGCGGTCCTGGCTGAGAACGGCGTCAGGGTCCGGCGGGGCCTGCAGCAGGGCGGGATCCAGCACATAGGCGCGTGAGGCGATGAAAAGCCGCTCGGTGAAGCCGCGCTTCTTGCGTTCTCCGGCAGGGCTGACGAGCCCCGCCGCCTCGAGAGCGCGCAGATGGTGGCCGATCTTCTGGCGCGACATGTCCAGTCGCTCGGCCAGGCCGGACGCGGACGCCGGCTCCACCAGACTGGCCAGGATGCGACGGCGCAGGGGCGCCAGTGCCAGATGGGCGGCGTCCTGATCGTCCAGAAGCGTGGTTGAGCCGTTCGTCATCGCCCGACCATCCATTAGACAAAACAAGTTGTCAAATGGGATTTGGCCGATCGACAAGGCGTGGCAAAGCGCAAGGAGGGGGTCAGATGCCGGCGGCGGCCGCCGGAACGGTGTCGTGGGAGGCGCGTTCCAGCAGGGCGCCCGGGGCCTCGGTTCCCTTGCGCTCGGCCACGCCGACGTCGAAGGCGACCGTAAAGGGGCGCTGGCCGGGGCCGGCGTCGAAGGCGGTGCAGGCGATGACGGCCGCGATCCGCTCGGCCACCAGGCGCGCCTCGCCCGCATCCGTGGCGGGCAGGGCGAGGGCGAAGACCTCGGGGGAGAGGCGGGCGGCGGTGTCCTCCACCCGGATCAGGCGCGAGATCATGGCGCCGATCTGGGGCAGGGCACGATTCAGCCACCCGCCCTCACGGGCCGTCCGGACCTCGGCGTTCGGGGCCACCTTGAGGACGCAGACCGAGATGGGCCGGCGACGCGCGGCGGCGGCCTCGACCACCCGTCCGAGGTGGGCGGCGAAAAGGTCGTCAGTGAACAGGCCCGTGGCCGGATCGGTCAGGCCCGAGGCGCGTGCGGCCTCCAGCGCGCGGCGCACGCCCTGATGGTCGCGATAGGCCCGGGCCAGGGCGACGATCCTTTCAGCGGTCTCGGGTTCGGGGGTCGTGGCCTCGGCAACGTCGGCGAAACCGCGGCCGTAGAGGTCGTTCAGGTCCGAGCCCGCATCTCCTGACAGGTAAAGGACGATCGGAATCTGATGCAGGCGGGTGTTGCGCTTCATGCCCGCGGCGATCGACTGGGCCGGAGCCCGGTCGCCCGCGCTCCACAGCACGGCGGCGTCGAAGGCCCGCTCGTGCAGATAGTCGAAGGCGGTGTAGGGGGTCGGTGCCGCAATAACCTCGCAGCCCAGGCCGACCAGGGCGTTCGACAGGGCAAGAAAGCGATGGTCCGGCGGGCCCGCGGCCAGGATGCGAAAAGGCGCGGGATCGCGCGCGCCGGTCGGCAGGTCGACGCCGCGCGAGGCGAAGGTGGCCGCGCGCAGGGCGATCTCCTCCTCGGCCACGGCGGCGCGCATCAGGGCCTCGAGCCGCAGCCGGACCTGTCCCGGATGGCCGGGTCCCGACATGGCCAGATCGAAGATGTGCCGGTCTTCGGGTGCCAGATCGGCGGCGGCGACGGCGAGGGTCGGCAGCATACGGGGGGTAGCGGCGGTCTTCAGTTCGCTGACCCAGGCCCCGGCGAGCGGCAGGCGGGCGTCGACGACCATGGCCTCCACCGGAAGATCGGCCACGGCGGCGAGGGCGGTGGCCAGGTTCCGGGCGGTGACGGTGCGCCAGCCGACGGCGTCCAGCCCCTGACACAGAGGCCCCACGGCCGTGTCGTCGGCCGCAAGGACAAGAATCCGCGGTTCAGCCTTCACGCGACGATCAACCCCCGGCCCCAAACCGCCGCGGACCATAGACGCGGGGACGGCCGCGCCGCAACGCCGCATTCGCCCGGA
>CAMCIP010000046.1 GCA_945874855.1 Brevundimonas vancanneytii | reverse complement strand
CGGAGTATGGCGAACAGGCGGATGGCGGCGCTGGGGGTCAGATAGTTGAAGGTCTTGACCGCAACTGCCCCGCCCCCGCCCGCCAGGGCGGCCCCCGTGATGAACCAGCCTGACAGCCCGAGCAGGCCCACGGCGGCGGCGGCCACGATCGCCCCGGCCGCTGCCGCCGTCCGCAGACGCAGGCGCTCCCGGTCGATCTCGGCGTCGATCAGGCGTCCGACATGGCTGCGCGCCTTCACAGCCGCACCACGCGGTCGGCGATGGCCGCCACGGCGGCGGAATGGGTGGCGATCAGGGTGGTGCGACTGCGCGCGGCGCGCCGGATCAGCTCCGCCAGCTCCGCTTCCGCCTCCGGATCCAGATGGGCGGTCGGTTCGTCGAGGAGGAGCAGGGGCGAGTCCTTGAGAAAGGCGCGGGCCAGGCCCAGCCGTCGAACCTCGCCTCCGGAGAGCCCGCCGCCGCGTTCGTCCAGTCGGCGGGACAGGTCGCCCTTCAGCCCGGCCGCGACGGCGGCCGACATGATGGCCCGGCTGGTGGCGCCGCGATCCGCCAGCCGGATGTTGTCCTCCAGCGTGCCCGGAACGATGACGGGGACCTGGCTGCACCAGGACACCTGGCCGCCCAGGCACCCGACCTGATCGAGCGGTCGTCCGTCGACGAGGATTCTGCCCGACGAGATCGGGGCGATGCCGAGCAGGGCGTGGAGCAGGCTGCTCTTGCCGGTCCCGCTCGCGCCCGTCAGGGCGATCGTCTGGCCCGGCCGGATCTCGAGGTCGAAGTCGGCCACGACCGGCGGGCCTCCGCCATAGCGGATCGTGACGCGGTCGAAACGCACGGCGGGCGGCGTCCGGCCGAGGACGGCGAGGGGGCGGTCCGGCATCGCCGACGCCGGCAGCGCCGTCGCTTCGGCCAGGGCCGGCTGGGCGGCCTCGGCCGACTGCCGGTCATGATAGGCGGCGGCGAGGCGACGCAGGGGGGCATAGACCTCCGGCGCCAGGGCCAGGACGAAGAAGGCGCGGGCCAGATCGAGCGTTTCCGGCACGGGGAAGGGCAGCAGACGCAGAAGGTTGAAGCCGCAGTAGACGGCGACCAGGGCCACGGACAGGGCGGAGAAGAACTCCAGCACGGCCGACGAAACGAAGGCCACCCGCAGGACCTGTCCGGTCCGGAGCTGGAGCTCCGATGCGGCGACCGCCACGTCCTGGACCATGCGCGCCTCAGCCTGAAACGCCAGGATGACGGGCAGGGTGCGCACCCGGTCGAGGAACAGGGTCGACAGGCGCGCCAGGGCCTCGAACTGCCGCCGGCTCTCATTGGCCGCCGCGACCCCCGCCAGGCCCATGCCGAGGGCGAAGGGCAGAAGGGTGAAGACCAGAATTCCGGCCGACACCGGGCTGGCCACTGCGGTGACGCCGATCAGCGCCAGCGGGGTGACGGTCGCGGCCAGTCGGGCGGACTCGAACCGGGAATAGTGACCGTCCAGCGCCTCGACGCCTTCGACCAGCGCCGACTGGGCCGTGGTCCGGCCCGCGAAAAGCGCGGCGACGATCCGGCCGCGCACATTCGCCTTGACCACGCCGGCGACGTCCGCCCCGGCCAGAAGGCCGCGCCAGGCCAGCAGGCCACGCGCGATGAGGCTGGCGAAGGCGAGGGCGAGGCCCGGGACCATGGCCTGCAACCCGTCCGGCCAGGCGGCGAGTGCCAGGGCGAGGCCTGCCGCCAGACCGACCGCGGGCACGGCGTCGGTCAGACCCAGGGCGGCGGCCCGGAGCGCGGGTCCGCGGCCGTGCCGGGCTTCGGCCTTCAGCCAGGCGCGCGCGGCGCGGGGGTCTTCGATCGGGGCGGCGGACATACCTCACCGTTAGACGGCCCGTCGGGGAGGTGCCTTTGATCGAGATCAAGGAGGCGGGCCACGGCTGCCCCTAACCCCCACAGCAAGAAGCCGGTCCGTCGGGCCGGCCCCCGGGGAACCTTGCCATGATCGACTTTGCGG
Source organism: Brevundimonas vancanneytii (assembly GCA_945874855.1). Lineage (GTDB taxonomy): Bacteria > Pseudomonadota > Alphaproteobacteria > Caulobacterales > Caulobacteraceae > Brevundimonas > Brevundimonas vancanneytii_A. Next base: position 10,914 of record CAMCIP010000046.1, on the reverse strand, counting down.
TCGTCGACCTGTCCCGTCTGCAGTTCGCGCTGACGGCCCTCTATCACTTCCTGTTCGTCCCGCTGACGCTGGGCCTGTCCTTCATGCTGGTCATCATGGAGTCGATCTATGTGATGACCCGCCGACCGATCTGGCGGACCATCACCCGCTTCTGGGCCGGCCTGTTCGGCGTCAACTTCGTGCTCGGGGTCGCGACCGGGATCACCATGGAGTTCCAGTTCGGGATGAACTGGAGCTACTACAGCCACTACGTCGGCGACATCTTCGGGGCCCCGCTGGCCATCGAAGGACTGATGGCCTTCTTCCTCGAGGCCACCTTCGTCGGGCTGATGTTCTTCGGTTGGGACAAGCTGAAGCCGGTGACCCATCTGTTCGTCACCTTCCTCGTCGCCCTCGGCACCAACCTCTCGGCGCTCTGGATCCTGATCGCCAACGGCTGGATGCAGAACCCGGTCGGGTCGACCTTCAATCCGGAGACCATGCGGATGGAGGTGACCGACTTCATGGCGGTGCTGTTCAATCCGGTGGCCCAGGCCAAGTTCGTGCACACGGTCTCGGCCGGCTACGTCATCGCCGCCGTCTTCGTGCTGGGCATCTCGGCCTTCTATCTGCTCAAGGGTCGCCACAAGGGCTTCGCCAAGCGGTCCATGACTGTGGCCGCGGCCTTCGGCCTGGCGGCCTCGCTGTCGGTGGTCGTGCTGGGCGACGAGAGCGGCTATGCCCTGACCGACAACCAGAAGATGAAGCTGGCCGCGCTGGAGGCCATGTGGCGCACCGAGGAGGCGCCGGCCGGGCTGACGGTGTTCGGCTTCCCGAGCCTGCAGGATCGCGAGACCCACTATGAGATCAAGGTGCCCTACGCCCTGGGTCTGATCTCCACCCGCAGCCTCAACGGCGAGGTGATGGGGATCCTCGAGCTCGTGGCGGTGGCCGAGGACCGGATCGAGTCCGGCGTCCTGGCCTATGATGCGCTGGAGAAGGTCAAGGCCGATCCGGCCGATCCGGCCCTGCGCGGCGTCTTCGAGGTCCATCGCAACGATCTGGGCTACGGCCTGCTGTTGAAGCGCTATGTCGCCGATCCGCGGGAGGCGACGCCCGAGCAGGTCAGGCTGGCGGCGTGGAGCACGGTTCCGGACGTGCCGCTGATGTTCTGGTCCTTCCGCATCATGGCCGGGATCGGCTTCGCCATGATCGCCCTGTTCGCGACGGCCTTCGTCCTGTGCACGCTGAGGAAGCACGAGACCCGGTGGTTCCTGTGGCTGGCGGTGCTGGCCATACCCCTGCCGTGGCTGGCCGCGGAGTTCGGCTGGCTGGTCGCCGAGGTCGGCCGTCAGCCCTGGGCCGTGGAAGGGGTGCTGCCGACCTTCCTGGGGGCTTCCAGCCTGACAGTGCCCCAGCTGTGGACCACGCTGATCGGCTTCACCCTGTTCTACGGCACGCTGGCCGTGATCGAGGTCGGACTGATCCTGCACCTGATCAAGAAGGGGCCCTTCGCCGAACAGGAGGCCTTCGCGCCGCGCCCGGCGGCGCCCGGATCCCCCTTGCCCGGCGCCGCGACGGCCCCGGTCTGACCCCCCGCATCGCAAAGGAATTCGCGAGATGGAACTGCCACTCGACTATGCCACCCTGCGCCTGATCTGGTGGGCGCTCCTGGGGGTGCTGCTGATCGGCTTCGCCCTGACCGACGGCTTCGATCTGGGGGTCGGTGCCCTGCTGCCCTTCGTCGCGAAGACGGATGAGGAGCGGCGGATGGTGATCAACACCGTCGGTCCGACCTGGGAAGGCAACCAGGTCTGGTTCATCCTTGGCGGGGGGGCCATCTTCGCCGCCTGGCCCTTCGTCTATTCGGTCAGCTTCTCCGGCTTCTACCTGGCCATGTTCCTGGTGCTGGCCGCGCTGATCCTCAGGCCTGTGGCTTTCAAATATCGCTCCAAGCGGCCGTCGCCGGCCTGGCGCGCCGCCTGGGACTGGGCCCTGTTCGTCGGCGGGTTCGTACCCGCCCTCGTGTTCGGTGTTGCGGTCGGCAATGTGCTGCTCGGCGCGCCCTTCCGCCTGGATGGCGACTTGCGCTCCTTCTACGAGGGCACCCTGCTGGGGCTGTTCACGCCGTTCAGCCTGATCTGCGGCCTGCTGTCGGTGGCCATGCTGGTGCTGCACGGTGCCGCCTGGCTGGGTGTGAAGGCGGAGCTGGGACCGGTGCAGGCACGGGCGCGCGCCTTCGGCGTGATCGCCGCACTGGCGGCCCTGGTCCTGTTCGCGGCGGGTGGCGCCTTCGTGGCCTGGGGCGGCATGGGCTATGCTGTGACCGGCACCCTGGACATGGGCGGCGCCTCCAATCCGCTGCGCACCACGGTCGAGGCCCAGGCCGGGGGCTGGCTGACCAACTACCGCCTCTACCCCTGGATGATGATCGCGCCGGCTCTCGGCTTCGCCGGGGCCCTGATCGCCCTGATCGGGCTGACAAGCCGGTGGTCCCCCCTGTCCCTGACCGGGTCTTCGATCGCCACGGTCGGGATCATCTCGACGGTCGGCCTGTCGATGTTCCCCTTCATCCTGCCCAGCTCCATCGACCCGCAGTCCAGCCTGACGGTCTGGAACGCCTCGTCCAGCCACGTGACCCTGTTCATCATGCTGGGGGTGACGATCGTCTTCCTGCCGATCGTGCTGGCCTACACCGCCTGGGTCTACCGGGTGCTGTGGGGTCGGACCTCCACGGCCGATCTCAAGTCCAACCCTGACCTCTACTGACCCCCCGCACCGGAGAAGGCGCATGTGGTATTTCACCTGGATCCTGGGTCTCGGCCTGGCGGTGCTGTTCGGCGTGCTGAACGGCCTGTGGCACGAGTTCCACCTGTTCGACGCGGGCGACGACGGGGCATCTGTTCCGCACGGGGACGATCCCGATGCCGACTGAACTCGACCTGATCACCCGCTGGGACGCCCATGCTCCGCGCTACACCAGCTTTCCCACCGCCGCTGCCTTCAGCTCCGCCGTGGGGGCGAACGACTGGGCCATGGCGCTGGGCGGGCTGGGGGTCGAGGAGACCGCGTCCCTCTATGTCCACATTCCCTTCTGCAAGCGGCTCTGCTGGTACTGCGGGTGCAACACCCGCGCGGTGAACCGGCGCGAGACCATCTCCAGCTATGTCGACCTGCTGCTTCGCGAGGCGGATCTGGTGGCGCAGGAGGCCGGGGGACCGATCCGGATCGGTCGACTCCATCTGGGGGGCGGCACGCCGAACATGCTGTCGCCCGAGGAGCTGGAGCGGCTCGTTACCGGGCTGCGCCGCCGCTTCGACCTCAGCGGGTTGATCGAGTTCGCCGCCGAGCTGGACCCGGAAACCCTGAGCCCCGAGTGGATCGACGCCGCGGGCGATCTCGGGCTTACCCGGGCCAGCCTGGGCGTGCAGGATCTGTCGCCGGAGGTGCAGGCCGCCGTCAATCGACCCGAGAGGTTCGAGACGATCGTCGCTGTGGCCGAGGGCCTGCGCCGTGCGGGCGTCTTCTCGCTGAACCTCGACCTGATGTACGGCCTGCCGCGTCAGGGAGTGGCCGAGGTTCTGGCGACCCTGCGCGCGGTGACGACCCTGCGGCCCGAGCGTCTCGCCCTGTTCGGCTACGCCCATGTGCCCTGGATGAAGCCCCATCAAAAGCTCATCGACACCACCGAACTGGCCGGGCCCGCCACGCGCTTCGCCATGAGCCTTGACGCGCGCGACCTGCTGGTCTCGGAGGGGTATCAGCCGGTCGGCCTGGACCATTTCGCCCTGCCGCATGACGATCTGGCCGCGGCGTCCCGCGCGGGGCGGCTGCACCGGAATTTTCAGGGCTATACCACCGATGACGCCCGCACCTTGATCGGCCTCGGCGCCTCGTCCATCTCGAGGGGGCGCGACCTCTATGTCCAGAATTCCGCCGGCGAGCGCGAGTGGCGCATGGCGGTGGGTGAGGGACGTCTGTCCGTGGTGCGGGGCGTCCGCCTTTCAGGCCAGGACCGTTTCGTGGCGGAGGTCATCGAACGCCTGATGTGCGACCTGGAGGTGGATATGCCGGCCGTCGCGCGTCGACGGGGTGCCAATCCGTCCAGCCTCGCCTATGCCCGGCCGACTCTGGACGCGCTCGAGGCGGACGGACTCATCGTCGTGGCGGACGGGCGCGTGGCCATGACCGAGCGTGGACGTCCGTTCCTTCGTGCCGCCGCGGCCGCCTTCGATCCCGGGGTGAAGGTCGCGGCCGGGCAGCACGCGCGCATCGTCTGAGGGGGGCTGCGCCGCGCCGGACAAGGAGGTGGATCGGCGGGGGACACGGATTCTGCGCCGTCGGCGTCGGTGCCCACATGTCTCAAGACGGCGCGAACCGCGAGGATTTGACCTGGATCAAGGCCGTCGGCGTCGGGGCGGCCATGATGTCTCCAGACAAGGAGATCCCTGATGCCTGCTGAATCCCTTCCCTTCGTCGCCGCCGTCGGCGCGGCCTTCTCACTGTTCATCGTCGTGGTGGGCGGCGTTTCGATCTGGACCAACCTGCCGTCCCGAACCCCTGCCACCGGGGCCCCCAAGGACTGAGCGGCCCTCCGGCGTCATCGGATGATCCAGGTCGCCGCCGCTGAATACAGGGCGATGCCGATCGTCAGATTGAACGGAAAGGTCACCGCCAGGGAGGCCGTCACGAAGACGCCGGGGTCCGCCTTGGGGGCCGCCAGCCGCATGGCTGCCGGCACGGCGATATAGGAGGCCGAGGCCGCCAGGATGGTCATGAGGGCGGCGTTGCCGACCTCCAGGCCCGCCAGTCGCGAAACGGCCAGAGCGAGGGCGGCCGACAGCAGGGGAAAACCGAGGGCGAAGGCCACGACGCCGGTGCTGAGCTTGCGTCCCCCCTCCATCAGCCGGCGCGCCGCCGTCAGGCCGAGGTCCAGCAGGAAGAAGCACAGTGCCCCCTGGAAAAGCGGACCGACGAAGACCTCCAGCCGCGCCAGTCCCGCCTCGCCCGAGAGCGCTCCAACGAAAAAGCTGCCCATCAGCATCACCGAGGCCGCCCCGACGAAGACCTCGCGCAGGATGGCCCGGCGTCGCCCCGGCTCTCCGCGGCCGGCGCCGTTGAGCAGGATCAGGGCGGTCAGGATGGCCGGCGTCTCCATCAGGGCCAGCACCGCCGCCATATAGCCGCCCGGCGTCAGGCCGAGGGTCTCGAGATGCTGCTGGCCGGCGGCGAATGTCACCACCGAGACGGAGCCGTAAGTGGCGGCGAGGGCGCACAGGGTCGGGCGGTCCAGCCGGGTGGTCCGGCGCAGGATGGCCACGGCCAGGATCGGCAGCAGGGCGCTGAGGGCGATGCCGATCGCGCCGGCCACCAGAAAGTCGCCCTGCAGCCCCGCGGCCCGCGCCTCGACCCCGCCCTTGAAGCCGATGCAGAGCATCAGATAGAGCGACAAGGCCTTCGTGACCGGCTCGGGGATGGTCAGGTCCGAGCGGGCAAAGGCCGCCGCCGCCCCGACGAAAAAGAACAGGATCGCCGGCGAGGTGAGCAGGGCGAGGCTGGCGGTCAGGTCCGGCATGCGGGGGCAACTCCTTGGAGCGCGCCCCTCTGCCCTCGACCCTGACCGGGCTCCAGTTTATTGCATTCATGAGCCTCATAACGGATGCTGATGAGATGCTGGACCGACGGGTCAATCTCGATCTGGACCTGCTGCGCGCCTTTGTGAGCGTGGTGGAATGCGCCAGCTTCACCCGCGCCGCAGCGGCCCTGGGGCGGACCCAACCCGCCGTCAGCCTGCAGATCCGGCGCCTGGAGGATCAGCTGCGCGCGCCGCTGCTCGACCGGGGAGGGCGCGGGGTGGCCCTGACCACGGAGGGGGCGGCCCTGCTGCCCCAGGCGCGGCGTCTGCTGCGGCTGAATGACGAGATCGTCGCGGCGCTCGGCGACGGCGATCTGGAGGGCGAGGTCAGGTTCGGGGCGCCGGAGGACGTCGCGACCATGCATCTGCCCGGCATACTGGGGGCGTTCGCGCGCAGTCACCCCCGCATCCGTCTGGCGGTCACCTGCGACTATACCGCCAACCTGCTGGACCAGATGTCGCGCGGGATGCTGGATCTGGCCCTGATCAAGCGCGAGCCGGTCGGGCCGGACCTGGGCGTCCGGGTGTGGGGCGAGCCCCTCGTCTGGGTCGCGCTGGACTCGGCGGTGGTGGAGGCGGCGCCTCTGCCTCTGATCGTCGCCCCGGCTCCGGACATCTATCGCAAGCGCGCCCTGGCGGCCCTGCAGGGCGCCGGGATCGACTTCCGCGCCTCCTTCACCTCGCCCAGCCTGGCCGGACAGCTGGCGGCTCTGCGCGCGGGTCTGGGGGTGGGGGTGCTGCCGGCCGCCATGGTCCCGCGGGATCTCGCCGTGATCGGCCCTCCACTGCCCCGGCTCAGCGACAGCGAGATCGCCCTGGTCTCGGCCCGCAACGCCGGCGGCCCGTCGGGTCTGCTCGCCCAGGAGGTGCTGCGGGCGCTGGAACGGGGGCCGGGACCCGCATGATCCTCGCTTATGGGCCGCATCATCGCTTCTGATTGGTGCGGAAGGGGGGATGGGGGCAGTCTGACCCTGCGGCCCGGGCCCCTCTGACGACCGATCTTGATCGTGATGTCGGACCGCAACGAGCGTGCTCGGCGCCCGGGGCCCCCTCCCTCGTCCATCCCGGCCCGGGCACGCTCCTCATGACCAGAGGAGCGACCGATGCCCTTGCGACCCTACATCCACCGGCTGCGCGGCCGCCACGTCCTGCTGGACGACGCCCTGGCGCAGGAAATGCGCCGACCTGAGCCTGACGCCCGGTTCGTCGCCGAAATCAAGAAGCGGAAGCTGCAGGTCAAGGACCGCCTGCGCGCGCTTGAGCTGAAGGCGGCGACGGAGGGCCTCCATGCCTGATCGAGGCCGCGGCCCGGGTTGGCGTCGCGCCCCCGGAATCGACCCCGCCGACGTCTGGACCCCTGGCGACACGGACCAGATGGAGGCTCTGGTAGCCGCCTGCGCCCTGGTGGCCCAGGCGGACGGCTGGGTGACGCCCGACGAACGCCGCCGGATGCTTGACCGCATCCGGTGCTCTGCCTCGATCGCCGTCTTCGGCGCCGATGAGGTGGCCTTCGCCTTTCAGGCCCTTGTCGACAGGTTCGATCGCGATCTGGACGCGGCCGAGGCGGCGGCCGAAGCGGCCGTGGCCCGACTGCGCGGTCGGCCCGGACCCTCGCGCCTGCTGATCGAGACGGCCTGCGCCATCGCGGACGCCGACGGCGGCTTCGATCGGGAAGAGCGCGACCTGGTGATGCGCCTTTGTGGCCTCCTGGGGCTCGATCCCGCGGCGTTCGACCTGCTTCCGGCCGAAAGCCCGGCGTCATGAGGGTCGGGCCCGCCTCCAGTCCGGCCTACGCGGCCTGGGCGACGCTTCTGGCCCAGACGACCGCGCGGACGGCGACGCACCAGAGTTCCCCGACGGGGCGGCCAGTCGAGCCCGCGTCCGGCGTCACCCCGGACCCGACCCTTGGCCGGGTCAGCCGTCACACCTTCGACATCCGGGTCTGAACCCGGCGCCCACGGAGCCCTTCCCATGACTCTCCCGCCCGACGATCCGCTACGGGTCGGCCATGCCCGTTTCCGGGCGGGCACCTGGGCGCGCGAGGCGGACCGCTATGCCCGTCTCGCCAGACGCCCGCAGCGGCCGACCACGGCGGTCGTCGCCTGTTCGGACGCCCGGCTGGATCCGCAGACCATCTTTGACGCTGATCCGGGCGACCTGTTCGTCGTGCGCAATGTGGCGGGTCTTGTCCCGCCCTATGCGCCGGATCGCGGCTGTCACGGGACCAGTGCGGCGCTTGAGTATGCCGTCCGGATCCTGAAGGTTCGCCGGATTGTGCTTCTCGGGCACAGCGGCTGCGACGGGGTCCACGCCATGATCCACGGGCCGCTGCGCAATGCCCAGGACTTCCTGGGTCCGTGGATGGACATCGCCGAGCCCGTGATGTGGTCCATGCGGGAACCGCCGCCCGGGACCTCCGTCGAGGGGGCGATCGAGGACGCCGTGCTGAAGTTGTCGCTGGAGAATCTCAGGACGTTTCCCTGGATCCGGGACGCCGAACGGGAACGGAGGCTGGTTCTTTCGGCCTGGCGCTTCAGCCTCGCGACGGGTGAGCTGTCAGCCCTCTGACCCTGCGGCCCAGGGGCGGGGGGTGCCCGCACGCCGCGCTAGAAGTTGACGTTGAGCCCGACAAAGGGCGCATGGCCGACGCGGTCGGGGCCGGCGTCGCGGATGTCCTGCTGGCGGAGATAGCCGAGCGAGACGTCGTAGCGCCCGAAGCTGCGTTCGAAGCCGACGAAGGTGCGCAGGCCGGTCACGCCCGTCTGGCCGTCGGGTTCCGTGCTGCGCAGCGTCAGGAACAGTTCCGCATTGCCCACCAGCGTCCAGCCGTCCTCGCGACCCGTGAGCGGAAAGGACGTCCCGACACGCTGGCGAAGCCGCCAGCCGGTCTGTGGATCGACATCGATGAAGCGTTGTTCCATCCGCGTGCGGAAGGCGATCGGACCCCAGTCGTAGCCGACCTGCTGAAGCAGGCGCACCTCCTGCTGGTCCGGGCCGTTCCAGCGCTGTTCGACGCCCACGCTCCACTCGCGGCCGCCCTGATCCTCGCGGTTGAGCCACAGACGGGCGAACACGGTGTCGTCGCGCGGCGTCTCGCGAAGGCGTTGGGCGGTCTCCACCTCCACCGAGGTCCGGTCGCCCAGGGCCCGGGTGGCCGTCGGGTTGAACCAGAACTCCGTGTCCTCGTCCTGGGCGGCCACGGGGGCAGCACCCAGCGTCGCGATCACCGCCCCGAGGGCGAAGGTCCGGAAGGGTCTCATGGTGGATCTCATGGGCGCGCCGGCGACGCCGCGGCGCGCGGTCGGTCAGGGGGACGCCGGACGGCCGCACCGAAGCGCGCGGCCGTCCGGCATGGCGCTTCAGTCCGCGCTGTAGGGCAGGGAGGAGTGGTGCAGCACGATGCGGAGGTTCCCCTCGCGGTCGCGCACATAGCCCCAGGTCTTGTCCACCGTGGTCACCGCGCCGCTGCTGTTGGTGATGCGGACATTGCCCATGGAGATCGCGGTCGTGCCATTGATGATGATGGCCGCATTGTCGATCTCATAGGACCGCCAGCCCTTCAGGGCGAAGCCGCTGTCGCCGGGGAAGTCGCGGTCACCGCCGACGAAATAGGCGAGGGCACCCGCGCGGGTCGTGCGGAAGGTGGTGGGGGCCGCCGCGAGGGTCGGCTTGAAGGCGACCGGTCCCAGATTGTAGCCGTAGGCCGAGTCGATGACCTGCTCGGCCAGGCGCCGGGCGGCGGGCTGACCGTTGCGGTCGTATTCGGTGGCGATTGCGACCAGGGCATCGCCCCAGGCGCGCTGGGCTGCGAGGACTTCCTCGACCGTGATCGGCGCGGCCGCGACCGCGCTCAGATCGGCGACGGCATAGGCGTCGACGGCCTGGGCGTTCGCGGCGGTCGGCATGGCGACCAGGGGCAGGCCGGCGGCCAACAGGCCTGTGATCGCGGTGAGGGCGAGGGTCTTGCGCATCTGGGCGTCCTGTCATCTGAGCCGCGTGGCGGCAATGGCCGGAAGATGTCGGGGTGGGTCGCAAGCCGCATCGGCGGCACGGCGGGCCGGATCGCCTATGCCATTCGGCATATGACGCCCGCCGGGAGGTCGGCTAGGACGGAGACCCAATCTGCAGAGACGCCTCGTGTCCCAGCCTGCCGCCGACGCCCTGACGACGGACCTGCGGTCCCTGTTCCGGGACTCCGAGGCCCGCGCCGCGCGGCTCCGGCTCCTGATCCAGGTCAGCCGGGATCTGGCGGCGACCGAGGGCGGGGAACTGGACGCCGCTCTTGCGACGGCGGCGCGTCGCGCCGCCTGGTTCGCCGGCTATGGCCAGGGTGCGATCCGGGGCCCCGAAGACGCGCCGCACCCCGAAGCCATCTCCATGCCGTTCGAGACTCTGGCCGCCAGGGGAGCCCCCGGCATGCGGCTGGAGCTCTGGGCGCGGCGAAATCCCGACGCCCAGTCGGGCGAGGATGATGCGGAGGCTCTGCGGCTGCTGGCCGAAATGATCGAGGCCCGCCTCACCGTCCGCTTTCAACATGCCAGTCGGCTGGAACTGCTCGACCGTCTGGCGCGACGCGAGACCGAGCTGGAGCAGGTTCTGTCGCGCGTCGTCGGCGCCCAGGAGGCGGAACGCCGGGCGATTTCCGCGGATCTGCATGACGGGGTGGCGCAGCAGATCGCCGCGCTGCATCGTCGCCTGGAACTCCTGCAACTGGACCTGCCGACCGGGGGTGAGGGGTCCCTTCGCGCGGATGTCGAACAGCTGATCGCCATTGCCCGGGCGGCCGTGGGGGACGTGCGGGCCCTGATCGCGGGATTGCGGCCCACCAGTCTGGACGACCTCGGCGTCATGGCCGCCCTCCGGGAGGAGGCGCGCAGACTTGAAGACCTGGGTCATGTGGTCACCCTTCGGGGGCCGGTCTCCCGTCGCCTGCCCGACTGGCTGGAGACGCTGATTTTCCGGCTGGGACAGGAGGCGCTGAACAATGCCGCCAAGCACGCGCCCGGCGCGGAGGTGAGCCTGGATCTGGTCATCGAGGAGCCGGTCGGCACAGCCGTGCTGACGGTGCAGAACAAGGGCGGCACCCCCCGTGGCGACGATGGGGACGGCGGCATGAGATTTGGTCTGGACATCATGCGCGAGCGCCTGTCCGCCGTCGCCGGCCGCCTCGAGGCGGGTCCGGTCGCAGGCGGATTCCGCATTCGCGCGATCGTCCCCCTGACGGGCGCAAGACCATGAGATTGCTGATCGCCGACGACCATGAACTGACCCGCGCCGGCCTTCGCGCCGTCATTGAACGC
>CAMCIP010000045.1 GCA_945874855.1 Brevundimonas vancanneytii | reverse complement strand
TAGAAGCCCTGCTCGGGCTGGCGGTCGTCGGTGACGTAGCGGCCCTCGGCCGCGGCCAGCACCGCCAGCCGGTCCTCGAGGTCATTCTGGCCCTTGCCGAAGATGGCCACGTCACGGGTCGGCGGCGACAGGGGCAGCATGTCGATGTTGATGTCGGCCACCGTGCTGGCCAGCGGATAGACCGGATCGGCGACATAGGCATAGGCGCCCAGCAGGCCCATCTCCTCGGCCGCCATATGGGCAAAGACGATGGTCCGCTCGGGCGGGGCCTCCCGCGACAGCGACCGGGCCATCTCGACCACGCCGACCGTGCCCGAGGCATTGTCCCAGGCGCCGTTGTAGATGTGGTCCCCCGCACCGCCGGCATGGTCGCCGTCGGTGCCGACGTGGTCCCAGTGGGCCGAATAGATGATCACCTCATCCGGCCGCTCGGTGCCCGGGATCTTGGCCAGCAGGTTGTGGGTGACCAGGGTGGTGACCGTCTCCGAGGTCTGGACGCTCATCGTCACGCCGGTCAGGTCCATGGCCTTGAAGGTGCCGGAGGCGTAGCCGCCGAACCGGCCATGGTCGAGGCCCGCGGCCGTGACCATGGCATGCGCCGTGTCCCTGTTGAGGGAGCCGGAAAACTCCAGGTCCGCCGCACCGGGCGTATAGCCGCGGGTGCGCCCGTTCTGCTGAGCCGCACGGGTCCAGGCGGGGTCCGTCGACGCGACGGGGTTCATCATGATCACGCCGACCGCTCCGCGCCGGAAGGCCTGGTCAGCCTTGGCCGCCGCCGAGGCGTGGTGGGTGGTGTACTGGCCGTTGAACACCTCGCCGTCGGGCTCACCGGGCATGACGATGACGATCTTGCCGCGCACGTCGAGGTCGCCCCAGTCGTTCCAGTTCCGCTCCGGCGCGTCGATGCCGTAGCCGGCAAAGGCCACCGGGGCCCCCTGCACGCTGGCGCGGCCGTCGTTGGTGGCGGCGCGGACAAGGATGTCCTTGCCGGGCTCCAGCGCGTGAACCTGACCGTCGGGGCCGGTCCAGCTCACTACCGCGACGCCTTCGGGCGCATAGCGTTTCAGCTCCACCCGCTGCAGCCATTGGCCGTTCGGCCCTCCCGGCTGCAGACCCATGGCCTCATACTGGCCCTGGAGCCAGGCGAGCGTCAGTCGCTCACCCTCCGTGCCCGGGTAGCGGCCCTGGAATTCGTCGGCAGAAATGGTGCGCACCCCGTCCGACAGCCGCTGGGCCGAAAAGTCCTGCGCGGAGACAGCGGCGGCACCGAAAATCAGGGCCAGGGCGGCGGCGCCGCCGAGAAGACGAGAGATCATGAGCGACTCCGGGTGGCGGACGATGGACCGTGCGCACCCTAGCGGGCACCCGCGCGCGGGCGGCTTAACTTTTTGTCATGTCACGGAGCGGGCGAACGATCAGTTCTTCATCCGCCAGGTCGGGCCGTCGGGCCCGTCCATGACGACGACGTTGAGGACATTCAGCCGGTCGCGGATACGGTCGGCCTCAGGCCAGTCCTTTGCGGCGCGGGCGGCCGTCCGCCTTTCCAGCAGGCCCTCCACCTCGGCGCGCAGGTCGTCGTCGACCTGACCCTCCAGCCAGCCGGCGGGGTCGGACCGCAGCACGCCGAGCAGGTTCGCCGCCGCGATCAGCCGACCCTTGGCGGCGCCGACTGCGGCGTGGTCGCCGGAGGTCATGCCGCGCTCGATCTCGCTGGAAAGGGCGAACAGGGTCGCCATGGCTCCAGGCGTGTTCAGGTCGTCCTGGATGGAGGCCAGAAAATCCTCCGGCGGATCGCTCTCGGTCGCCGCCACACCCGCGGCGCGATGCAACGCGCCATAGAGCCGGTCCAGCGACTTCTTCGACTGGTCCAGCAGGCTCTGTGTCCAGTCCAGTGGCTGGCGATAGTGGGCGCTGAGCAGGGCCCAGCGGACGACCTCGCCCGGCATGGCCTGAACCAGATCGTGCAGCAACAGGACGTTGCCGATCGACTTGGACATCTTCTCGGCGTCCACAGTCAGAAAGCCGTTGTGCATCCAGTACCGGGCGTATTCCCCATGGGCCCCGGCGTCATGGGCATGGCCGTGGGCGCAGACGCCCTGGGCGATCTCATTCTCATGATGCGGGAAGACCAGGTCGATGCCGCCGCCGTGGATGTCGATGGGCAGGCCGAGGTTTTCGTCGATCATGGCCGAGCACTCGATATGCCACCCCGGCCGCCCCTCGCCCCAGGGTGAGGGCCACGAGGGCTCGTCGGCCTTCGACGGCTTCCACAGCACGAAGTCGTGGGGGTTCTTCTTGTAGGGGGCCACCTCGACCCGGGCGCCCATGATCATGTCGTCCAGGTTCCGGCCCGAAAGCCGCCCGTAGTTTTCATAGGACGACACGTCGAACAGCACATGGCCCTCGGCGGCGTAGGCGCAGCCCTGCTCCATGATGGCCCCGATCTGGGCCACGATCGCGTCCATATGGTCGGTGACGTGCGGCGCGAGGTCGGGCGGGGAGACGTTCAGCGCCGCCATGTCCGCCAGATAGGCCGCCTCATAGCGCGCCGTGACCTCGCCGATCGGCACGCCCTTGCGGGCCGCCTTGGCATTGATCTTGTCGTCGACGTCGGTGACGTTGCGGGCATAGACGACGCTGCCTGCCCCATAGGTCCGTCGCAGCAGCCGCACCAGGACATCGAACACGACCGGCGGCCGGGCATTTCCGATGTGCGCATAGTCATAGACCGTGGGCCCGCAGACATAGAGGGTCACACGCTCGGGATTACGGGGGGCGAAGACGCGTTTTTCGCGGTGCAGGGTGTCGTAAAGCGTCAGCGACATAATGTTGCGGCGAACCAAGGTTTCTTGCGGGGGGGCGCGGGTCGCCCATATAGCGGTCAAGCGTCGCCGTCCGATAGGCCGGATGGCGCCCTTCGAGAGGGAGAGCGGCACGCGTCATTCCGGAACCTTCGTTCCGGCGCCACTAGGCCGCTGATGAAAGAACCTATGAGCTCCAAGCCCGTCGCCCCCGCTTTGGTGAGCGTGAACGATTCCGTGACCCGTCCCAGCCGTGAGGAGGCCCTGCGGGCCGTGCGGACCCTGCTCGCCTGGGCAGGTGACGATCCCGACCGCGAGGGTCTGAAGGACACGCCCAAGCGCGTGGTCGACGCCTATGCCGAATGGTTCGAGGGCTATGACGCCGATCCCGCGGTCGAGCTGAGCCGGACCTTCGAGGACGTGCAGGGCTATGACGACATGGTCCTGCTGCGCGACATCGAGGTGGAGAGCCACTGTGAGCACCACATGGCGCCCTTCCTCGGCAAGGCCTACGTCGCCTATATTCCCACCGAAAAGGTCGTGGGAATCAGCAAGCTGGCCCGTGTGGTCGAGATCTTCGCGAAGCGCCTGCAAACCCAGGAAGTGCTGACCAACCAGATCGCAGAGGCGATCGAGACCCACCTCGCCCCCGCCGGCGTGGCCATCCTGATCGACGCCGAGCACCAGTGCATGACGACCCGCGGCGTGCACCATCGCCACGTCACCACCCTGACCACACGCTTCACCGGCGTGTTCAAGACCGACGCCGCTTTGAAGGACCGTTTCCTGCACCTCGCGCGGGGATGACGCTCGCCTGAGACGGGTATTCCGTCGAGGGGAACCGATCACTGACCGAGACCGCTTTACAAGCGCGGGCAGGTCGGCCAAAGCCGTCGGTAACGCTTCAGCACGCCCGCGCTCCGACGCCGGGCCACAGAGGGAGACGCCAGCATGGGCGCGAAACTGGCCGGACCGAGCGGTGGCAAGACCATCGCCCAGAACAGCGACATCAACGTCACGCCGTTCGTGGACATCATGCTGGTGCTGCTGATCATCTTCATGGTCGCCGCGCCGCTCGCGACCGTGTCGATCCGCCTCGATCTGCCGCCGCCGGTGCCGAACAACGACCCCAACCCGGAAGAGCCGGTCTACATCACCATCCAGGAGACGGGCTCGATCTTCATCGCCGCCCAGCAGTCCTCCATCGAGACCCTTCCCGTCGACGTCTGCGCCGCCCTGGGCGGCGGCGAGTGCCGCGAGGAGCGCGTGTTCGTGCGCGCTGACGCCGAGGTGAAGTACAACCAGTTCATGGAAGTGATGAACCGGCTGCAGGAGAACGGCTTCCTCAAAGTCGGCCTGCTGAACGAAGACATCGAGTAGGGCCCGGCCCGCTCCGGCAATCTGAAGGGCCGCTCCTGTCAGGAGCGGCCCTTTTTCGTCGAGGAGGCCCCATGACGGCCGACGAGGTGGAAGCCATCATTCTGGCCCTGCCCGGTGCCGGGCGCGGCACCGCCTACGGCGCGCCCTGCTGGCGCATCGCCGACAAGTTCCTCACCCGCCTGCGGGCCGAGGATGACAGCCTGGCCCTGGACGTCGGCACAATCGACCGGCGCGACATGCTGATCGAGATGGACCCCTCCGTCTTCCACCTGACCGACCACTACCGCGCCCATGCCTATGTCCTGATCCGCATCTCCGAGGTCGATCCCGACTGGCTGACGGCGGAGCTGAAGACGCGCTGGAAAAAGGTCGCGCCGGCCGCCCTGAAGAAGGTGCATCCCGACTTGACCTGACGTCGCGTCACCATGCGATAGGTGCGTTGCCAAACAGGACGGACTTTCGGCATGAGCCCTGCGCCCCGCGATCTGACGGTTACCGCCCGGGACGGCCATCCCCTGGCAGCCCGGTTGTTTCCGGCCGCCGAGCCGCGCGCCGCCGTGCTGATCAGCTCGGGCACCGGCTTCCCCAAGGGATTCTACGACCGCTTCGCCCGACACATGGCCGAAAGCGGACTGACGGCCGTGACCTATGACTTCAGGGGCATCGGCGACTCGCGGCCCGCTGACCTGGCCGCAATGGAGATGGACTATGTCGACTGGGGCCGACTGGACATGCCGGCCGTCCTCGACGCCCTGGCCGAGGCCGCGCCGGGCCTGACGCTGGTTCACGTCGGCCACAGCGTCGGGGGCCACTTTGCCGGCTTCATGGACAATCACGCCCGCATCGCCCGGCACGCCTTCATCTCGGTCGGGTCCGGCTACTGGATGAAGCACCATCGCAGCTACAATCCGCTGGAGCTGTTCTTCTGGTGGGGGTTCGGCCCCTACAGCCTGGCCCGGCACGGCTACATCAAGGGCGGCGGCCTGTGGCGCGGGGCCGATCTGCCGCGCGGGGTGTTCCTGCCCTGGCGGCGCTGGTGCCACAGCCCGCGCTATTTCAGCGAAGACCTGGCCGGGCGGCTCAAACCCCATCATTTCGCCGAGGTCTCGGCACCGATCCGCAGCTGGATCTTCACCGACGACCCGATCGCCAACCCGCGCACCGGTCCCGACATGCTGGCCGTCTATCCGGGGGCACCCAGCGAGATGGTCGTCCGCCGGCCCGCCGACTATGGCGTCGCCCGCATCGGCCATGAGGGGGCCTTCCGCCGAGGCCTGGAGCCGCTGTGGAACGAGATTGCCGACTGGCTGGTTGAACCGGACAGCAGGCGGGCCAGATAATCGGCTCCCCTGCCCGGAGCGCTCTCATGATCGACCAACCCACTGTGACCGTCGACGGCCACGCCATTCCGCTGCTGGGATTCGGCACCTGGATGCTGGAGCCGCCGGTGGCCCGGCGCATGGTCCGGGAGGCCCTGCGCATCGGCTATCGGCACATCGACACCGCCTGGATCTATGAGAACGAGGCGGGCGTCGGCGACGGCATCCGCGATGCCATCGAGGCCGGACATGTGGCGCGCGCGGACATCTGGCTGACCACCAAGATCTGGGTGAAGCATTTCCGGCACGACGCGCTGCTGGCCCAGGCTCGCGAGTCCGCCGCCAGCCTCGGCTTCACTCCGGATCTGCTGCTGCTGCACTGGCCCAAGGCCGAGCCGTCGTTCGAGGAGACGCTGGGCGCACTGAACCAGGCGGCGGCGGAAGGCCTGACCCGCACCATCGGCCTGTCCAACTTCCCCTCGGCGGAGTGGCGACGCGCCCAGGCCCTTTCGCCTTCCCGGCTGGTGACCAATCAGGTTGAATGCCACCCCTATCTGAAGACCCTGCAGCTCCAGGCCACAGCGACGGAACTGGGTTCCTCCCTGACCGCCTGGTCGCCGCTGGCCCAGGGCAAGGTGGTCGGGGATCCGACCCTGATCGAGATCGGCAAGGCCCACGGCAAGACGGCGGCGCAGGTCACCCTGCGCTGGCTGATCCAGCAGGGGATCGTCGCCATTCCCCGCACCAGCAAGGAGAGTCGCGCCGCCGAGAGCTTCGACATCTTCGACTTCACCCTGACCCACGAGCAGATGGACCGAATCCACGCCCTGGCCCGGCCCGACGGGCGGCTCGGCGACTGGATTGATCCTGCCTTCCATTGGGATCAAGAATGGTGACCGGCCAGTCCCCCGTCAGAGGGGACGGCGGACGGGAAGGAGAATGTCACCATGGGCTCAGTGCTGCCGTTTCCCCGGGTCGACCCCAAGGACGCGGCCATCGGCGCAAGGCTGAGGCGATGGCGCGAGGCACGCGGCATGGCGGTCGAGGATCTGGCGCGCGCCATGGACCTGACGGCCGAGGAGGAGCGCCGGGCCGAGGCGGGCCGCGCCCATCTGGACAGTCTGAAGCTGGGAGCCGCCACGCGGGTGCTGCGTCTGCCGCTCTGGGCCCTGGTCTCGGACGTGCGGGCCTACTGAAGTCGCCGATCAGCGCCCGCGCGTGAACTCGAACTGACCGGGCTGACCCCTTCGATTGACCATGTGGCCCTTCAATCGGCGACCGTCGTCGCTCAGGGCGCCGACGTAGACGACGAAGTTGTCGTTGAGGTCAAAGGCCACCATGCCGTTGTTCTGGATCCAGCGGCCGTTGTCGTAGCTCGTACCCCCGTAGGCGTAGGTCATGACCCCGCCGGGCCTGAAATCGACGGTCCACTCCACCGGTGTATCGCCCTCGAACGTGAACTGTCCTGTCCAGCGCGAGCCGGCGATGCTCTGATAGTCCTGCTGCCAGTTCCGGTTGACGCCCTGGGCCAGGGCGACCTGGGGCGACAGGGCCATTCCCGACAGGGTCAGGGCAGCGGCGACGGCAAGGGCTCTCATCGGACGTCTCCGGTTTCCAAAGTGCAGCGGTATCGTCGCATGCCGCGCCCGACAAGTGACAGAACCCTTTCACCGACCTAATCCAGCCCCATGGCCTATCGATCCCTGCGCGACTTCATCGACCTCCTGGAAGCCGAAGGCGAGCTGGTGCGCGTCTCCGAGCCGGTCTCGACCCATCTGGAGATGACGGAGATCCAGACCCGGCTCCTGCGCAACGGCGGGCCGGCGGTCATCTTCGAGAAGCCGGTCATGCCCGACGGCTCGATCAGCCCCATCCCCTGCCTGGCCAACCTGTTCGGCACCGTGAAGCGGGTCGCCATGGGGGTGACGCTGGAGAAGAAGTCCCGCTCCACGGCGGCCGAACTGCGTGAGGTCGGCGAACTGCTGGCCTTCCTCCGCAATCCCACCCCGCCGCGGGGTCTGTCGGACGCCATGGAGATGCTGCCCCTGGCCCAGACGGTCATGTCCATGCGGCCGAAGGTGGTGAAGTCCGCCCCGGTGCAGGAGGTCGTGCTCAAGGGCGACCGGATCGACCTGACCTCCCTGCCCGTCCAGGGCTGCTGGCCCGGCGAGCCGGCGCCGCTCATCACCTGGGGCCTGGTGGTCACCAAGGGCCCGTCCGACAATCGCGAAGACGACTTCAATCTCGGCATCTACCGCATGCAGGTGCTGGGCAAGGATCGGGCGATCATGCGCTGGCTGGCCCACCGCGGCGGGGCCCAGCACTATGCCCGCCACAAGAAGGCCGGCAGGCGCGAGCCCCTGCCCTGCGCCGTCGTGCTGGGGGCCGATCCCGGCACCATCCTGGCCGCCGTGACGCCGGTGCCGGACACCCTGTCGGAGTATCAATTCGCCGGCCTGATGCGCGGGGCGAAGGCCGAGCTGGTGGCCTGCAAGACCGTGCCGCTGATGGTACCGGCCCAGGCCGAGATCGTGCTGGAAGGCCACGTCCTGCTGGACGAACACGCGCCCGAGGGCCCCTACGGCGACCACACCGGCTACTACAACTCGGTCGAGACCTTCCCGGTGTTTCAGGTCAGCGCCATCACCATGCGGCGTGATCCCATCTATCTGACCACCTTCACCGGCCGCCCGCCGGACGAGCCCAGCGTTCTGGGCGAGGCGCTGAACGAGGTCTTCATCCCCCTGCTGCGGGCCCAGTTCCCGGAGATCACCGACTTCTGGCTGCCCCCCGAAGGCTGCAGCTACCGCATCGCCGTGGTGTCGATGAAGAAGGCCTACCCCGGCCACGCCAAGCGGGTGATGCTGGGCGTCTGGAGCTATCTGCGCCAGTTCATGTACACGAAGTGGGTCATCGTCGTGGATGACGACATCGACGCCCGCGACTGGAAGCAGGTCATGTGGGCCATCTCGACCAAGATGGACCCGGCCCGCGACATCACCCTGATCGAGAACACCCCGATCGACTATCTGGACTTTGCGTCGCCCGAGAGCGGCCTGGGGTCCAAGATCGGGCTGGACGCGACGGACAAGCTGCCGCCCGAGACGCACCGCGAGTGGGGCGAGGAGATCCGTATGGATAAGGCCGTCGTGGAGCGGGTGTCGGAGATTTGGGACACGCTCGGATTGCCGGGCGACAAGACGCCGATCTGGAAATAGGGTCGTGGGCCAGGCTTGAGGTCGGAGGACCGGATGAGCGCCTTCGAGTTCTTCTTCAGCTTCTACGGCCTGCTGCTGGGCCTTTCGGTGGCGGAACTGACGGGCGGCTTCGCGCGTCTGCTGCATGAGCGGCACCGGGTGCGGTTCGGCTGGCTGACGCCCTTGCTTGCGGTGTTCGTGGCCCTGGATCTGGCGACCTTCTGGAATCAGGCGTGGCGATTCTTTCGCGGAGCGCCGTTCAATCCGGCCCTGCTACTGGTCGGCCTGGTCATCGCCGCGACCTTCTATGTGGCGGCCAGCATCACCTTCCCGCGCGTGACGGCCGAGGGGGTGGAGACGCGCATCGACCTGGATGAGCATTTCTGGACCCATCGGAGCGTGGTCTTCGGCTGCGTGCTGGCGGCCAACGCCATGGTCTGGCTGCTGCTGGGCCTGCTGGCGCTCGCGGACCCGACGTGGGCCGCCTTCTGGACGCCCCGGCTTCTGTTCGGCGTCGCCCTCTTCGCCGCCTGCACGGCCACCGCCGCCTTTGCGCCCTCACGGCCGGTGGTCGTCGGTGCCCTGCTGATCGTGCTGGCCTACACCCTGTGGAACATGGTCCGGGCCGGGGCCATCCTGATCGCGGACGGCGTCTGGCTGCCGGCAGTAGGCGGCTGAGGCTTGCCAGAGGGGCGGGATCGTCCGACGAAGGGACATGCGCCCGATCCTGATTTCCGCGGCCCTCGCCGCCCTTGCCTGCGCGAGCCCCGCCATGTCCCAGTCCGCCCCGAATGCCGCCCCGTGGGACCAGGACTTCCTGCCGCCCGTCCCGGCCTGGAGCGGGGCCAGCCGGGCCCTGCTGCGGCCGGCGTCGGACCCCTGGGCCACCGATTTCGAGCGTGATCCCGGGCTGAACTTCAGCCCCGACTATGCCGCCACCCGCGCCTGGTTCGACCGGCTGGACGCCTCCTCCGACCTGATCCGGATCGAACAGTTCGGCACATCGCCGGAGGGGCGGCCGATCTATGCGGTGATCGCGTCGAAGGACGGCGCGACCTTCGATCCGGCCAAGCCCGTGCTGCTGATCCAGGCCGGCATCCACCCCGGCGAGATCGACGGCAAGGACGCCGGGATGATGCTGCTGCGCGACATCGCCCACTACGGCAAGGCGCACCTGCTGGACGGGGTAAACCTGATCCTGATCCCCATCCTGTCGGTCGACGGCCATGAGCGGGCGGGCGCCTACTCACGTCCCAACCAGCGGGGTCCGCGGATCCAGGGGTGGCGTAACACGGCCACCAACCAGAACCTGAACCGCGACTACATGAAGCTGGACCAGGCCGAGATGCGCGCCGTGCGCGGCCTGGTCCTGAAATACCGGCCCGACCTCTACGTCGACGTCCACGTGACCGACGGCATGGACTATCAGTACGACCTCACCTTCGGCTTCAACGGCGAGAGCGGGGCCTTCAGCCGGTCGCCCGCCAGTTCGGCCTGGCTGGACGACGTCTTCAAGCCGGTCATCTATGCGGCGCTGGAGGACGAAGGCCATATCCCCGGCGAGCTGGTCTTCGGCGTCGGCGACGACCCGAAGGCCGGCCTGTCCGACGGCGGCCTGGGCGAGCGCTTCTCCAACGGCTGGGGTGCGGCGGCCCATGTGCCGACCATCCTGATCGAGAACCACAGCCTGAAGCCCTTCGGCCAGCGGGTGCTGGGCACCTATGTCTTCATCGAGGCGGCGCTGCATCTGCTTGAGCGCGACGGCGCCGGCCTGCGCGCGGCGATCCGGGCGGACGAAGCCCTGAGGCCGGCGGAGATTCCCGCCAATTTCGCGCCCGATCCGACGCCGCAGCGGACGGTCGCCTTCAAGGGCATCCGGTATGAGACCTACCGGTCCGAGGCCTCGGGCCGCGACGAGATCCGCTGGCTGGGCCAGCCCGATCCCGAGCCCTGGTCCCTGCCCTTCTACGGATCACGCCCGACGCTGACCCTGGGCCGACCCGCGGCCTATTGGGTCCCGGCGCACCGGGCCGACCTGATCGAGCGGCTGACGATCCACGGCGTGCGACTTGAGCGGATCGAAGCTCCGCGCACGGTCGAGGTGAACATGCTGCGCCTGGTCGACCCGACCGTCGCGGGGCGCACCAACGAGGGGCATGTGGCGATTTCGGTGAAGACGGTCGAGGTCGAGCGCCGCGCCTGGACCTGGCCCGCCGGTTCGGTGCGGGTGTCTACAGACCAGCCCCTGGGCGACGTCGTGGTCCTGCTGCTGGAGCCCCAATCCAGCGAGAGCTTCTTCGCCTGGGGCCTGATCCCCGAGGTGCTGAACCGGGTCGAGTACATTGAGGGCTATGCCATCGCGCCCCTGGCCGACCGCATGCTGGCGGCCGATCCGGCGCTGAAGGCAGAGTTCGAGGCCAGGCTGGCCGCAGAGCCGGAGTTCGCGGCCAATGGCGACGCCCGGCTGGCCTGGTTCTATGAACGCACGCCCTTCTACGACGACCGGTTCCGCCTCTATCCCATTGCGAGGGAAGTCCAATGAGCGCCCTGCACGCGGCCGGCCTGTGGTCCGCCCTGTTGATCCTGCTGCTGGTGGCTCTGTCGATCCGCGTGATGCTGGGTCGGCGCCGGCTGCGAATCGCCTTCGGCGACGGCAAGGCGGGTGAGCTGGCGACCCGGTCGCGCGCCTTCGGCAATGCGGCAGAGTACACGCCCTTGATGATCGGCGCGCTGATCCTCCTGGCCCAGATGGGCGCGGGCGCAGTGGAGATCCATGCCCTCGGCGGGGCCTTCCTGGCCGGGCGGGTGCTGCACGCGCCGGGGATGGCGATGAAGCCCCCCAACCTGCCCCGCGCCCTCGGCATGATCCTGACCTGGATTCCGCTGATCGCCGCGGCAGGTTTGATCCTGTTCGCCATCTGGGTCTCGGACTGAGGCTGGTTGCGGCCGGGCCGGGTCCCGGCCATATCGGGGCATGTTCGACGCCCCCTCCGACGACCTATTGCCCGACCTGATCGCCGCTGCCCGCCGGGCCGGTGCCGACGCCGCGGAAGCGGTGCTGTCCGAGCGGGCGTCGCTGTCCGTCAGCGTGCGCAACGGGGCCCTCGAGGAGGTCGAGCGCGAAGAGAGCCGGGACCTGTCGCTGCGCGTCTTCGTTGGCCGGCGCCAGGCCGTGGTCAGTTCGTCAGACCTGTCGCCCGCCACCCGGGCGCGCCTGATCGAGCGGGTCGTGGCCATGGCGCGCCTCGCCCCCGAAGACCCCTATGCGACGATCGCCCCGGCTGACGCCCTGGCGCGCGGCCCCTTCGTCGACCTCGACCTGTTCGATCCGTCGGAGCCGACCCCCGACGCCCTCGAGCGGGCGGCGGCCGAGGCCGAGGCCGCGGCCCTGTCCGTGCCAGGCGTGGCCAAGTCCGAGGGTGGCCACGCCGCGGCCTCTTCCAGCCGCTGGCGGCTGGTCACCAGCGCGGGCTTCGACGGCCACCAGCGCGGGACCGTCTTCTCCCTCGGCGCCTCGGTCATCGCCGAGAAGGACGGCGTCATGGAGCGGGGCGGCGAACATCGTGCGCTGCGGCACCTGACCGACCTGCCTCCGGCCGAGGCGATCGGGCTCGAAGGCGGCCGTCGTGCGGCCCGCCGGGTCGGCGCGGTCAAGATCGCCTCCACCACAGCCCCCGTCCTCTTCGAGAACCGCGTGGCGACCCAGGTGCTGGGCCCGCTGGTCTCGGCCCTGTCCGGACCCTCGGTGGCGCGCGGCACGTCGTTTCTAAAGGACCGCCTTGGTCAGGCCGTGCTGCCCGCGGACCTTTCGCTGCTGGACGACCCGTTCCGCCCACGCGGCCTCGGCTCGACGGCCTTCGACGACGAAGGGCTGCCGGTGCAGGCGCGCGCCCTCGTGCAGGACGGCGTGATCACCACCTGGATGATGAACCTGTCCTCGGCGGCGCAGCTGGGTCTCGCCTCGACCGGCCATGCCTCGCGCGGCGGCGCCGGCCCTTCGGGCGTGTCGGGTCACAATCTGCACCTGACCCCGGGCGCGCACGATCTGGACGGGCTGATGGCGGACGCCGGCACGGGCCTGCTGGTCACCTCCATGTTCGGGCCGTCGTTGAACGCGGACACCGGCGACTGGTCGGCCGGGGTGTCGGGCTTCTGGTTCGAAGCGGGACAGATCGTCCATCCGGTCACCGAAGTGACCGTGGCCGGCAATCTGATCGCCCTCTACGCCCGGATGATCGCCGGCGCGGACCTGGAGTTCAGGGGCAGTTTCAACAGCCCGTCG
>CAMCIP010000044.1 GCA_945874855.1 Brevundimonas vancanneytii | reverse complement strand
GATCGATGACCATCGGCGGCGTCTCGTCCGGCGTGACGAACGCCGCCGGCGGCGTCCACCGCTGCGCCACCAGCCAGACCCCGACCCCCGCATGCGCCGCGACCGACAAGGCGATCCCGGCCCACATCCACGGCGGCAGGGGGGCCGCCTTCGTCGATCGGGCCCAGACCGGCGTCGCCGGTCCACCCGCCGTCTTCATCATCATCATGGCCGCCACTCCCTCGGAAAAGAAGCGCCCCCGGCCGTCCCGATTTGAAGTGGGCGCCTGCCGTGCGGCAAGTTTGCGGCGGCCGGAAAAGTAAGGAGCGGTTAACCACGTTCACGCACCGTTCCGGTCGTGAACCCGGCAGCGATTCGAGCATCTGGAGGCGTCGAGGCGGCCATCCGCCGGGCTTCGGATTCCACCGGGGTGGATTTCGACTTCCTGATGCGGACGGCCCGGCGCGAAAGCGGGATGAACCCCGCCGCCAAGGCCCCCACCTCTTCGGCGTCAGGCCTGTTCCAGTTCATCGAGCAGACCTGGCTCGGCACGCTCAAGGAACATGGCCGCAAGCACGGCTATGGCCAGTACGCCGACCTGATCCATCGCAGCAACGACGGCCGGTGGCAGGTGTCCGGCGCGGCCCGCAACGTGGTCCTCGACCTGCGCTTCGACCCGGTCGCGGCGTCCGCCATGGCGGGCGAGCTGACCGCCTCCAATGCCGCCTATCTGCGGGGCCGCACGGGGCGCGAGCCCACGGCGACCGACCTCTATGCCGCCCACTTCCTCGGCCCTGCGGGCGCGGCCGCCCTGATCGGCGCCCTGGACCGCCGTCCGGGATCCAGTGCCGTGGCCCTGTTTCCCCAGGCGGCCTCGGCCAATCGCAGCATCTTCTGGAAGGACGGCCGCCCGGCAACGGTCGAGCAGCTCTACGCCAATCTGGGCCGTCACGCAGGGGGCGGCGAGCCGGCCTCCGGGGTGTTGGCCTCCGGTACGCCGGCCGAGGCGGGCGGGTTCATCCGCGATGCCCGGTCTGCGGCCGACGCCTTGGGTCAGGGGCGTATGGACCAGGACCGGGCCCTTCTGGCCCTTCTGCTGGGGCAGGGCGAAGAGGACGGCGTCGGCGCCTTCCGGGCTGCCTTCGGTACGCCGAATCCGACCGGGGTGTGAGTGCGGTAAACCGGGCGTTAAGCCTGATCCCGTCAAGTTGGCGGCCTCGGAACGTCGCGACTTTCGTCGCACGCCGAATCCGTCGAGCGCTTGCCCATGACCCCCCTTCGCGCCCGCCTTACTGACGCCGACGTCCGCCGGCTGGTCAAATCGACCGACGAGGACGAACGCGCCGCGGCCGCCCACAAGCTGTGCCGCAGCATGGACCGGACCGAGTTGTCCGATGAAGACCGCGAGGCGGCCCAGAAAATTCTGCGTCTGATGGCCCAGGACGCCGCTGAACTGGTGCGCCGGGCCCTCGCCGTCACCCTCAAGGCCTCCGACCTGATCCCCCATGACGTGGCGCGGCGGCTGGCCGCCGATGTCGACAGCGTGGCCCTGCCGATCATCGGCTTTTCGCCCGCCTTCACCGATGACGACCTGATCCAGATCGTCCGGGCGGGCTCGGCCGTGCGTCAGGTGGCCGTGGCCGCCCGCCCGACCGTCTCGCGCGACGTGGCCGGCGTCGTGGCCGAAGTGGCCTGCCCCGAGGCCGTGCGCACCCTGGCCGCCAATGACGACGCCGACCTGTCCGAGGGCGCGCTCAACCGCGTCGTCGACCGTTTCGGCGACAGCCCCGAAATCGTGGCCGCCGTCGCCTATCGCCAGGTCCTGCCCCTGACCGTGACCGAGCGCCTGGTTGAGCTCGCCTCCGAAGCCGTGCGCGCCCACCTGATCGAACGCCACGCCGTGGCCCCCGAGACCGCCATCCGGCTGGCCTCCTATGCGCGCGAGCGGGCGACGGTCGATCTCATCGACCAGATCGCTGTGGAACCGGATCTGACCGTCTTCTGCGCCCGGCTGAACGGGCGCAAGGCGCTGACGGCGTCCTTGCTGTTGCGCGGCCTCGCGCGCGGCCAGATGGCCTTCTTCGAACATGCCCTGGCCGAACTGGCGGGCACGCCGCACGCCCGTGCCTGGCTCATGGTGCACGACGCCGGCCCCCTGGGGCTGAAGGCCATCTACGACCGCGCCGGCCTGCCGCCGCGCCTGTTCCAGGCCTTCCGTGCCGGTGTGGACACCTTCAAGACGCTGCAGGCCGAGGGCCGCGACACGACGGGCGAGGCCTTCCGGCAGAGCATGCTCGAGCGTTTCCTCACGCAGAGGCCGGCGGCCCCGCGTGACGACGTCGCCTATCTGATGGAACGTCTGGACCGGGCCCCGGAACGGCCGGAGCGCCGCGCCGCCGCGGCCTGAACGTCCGAAGGGCCGCTCAGCTCAGGTGTTCGGCCGTGCGAGCTTCCAGGGCCTCGATCAGCGCGCGGCCGACCGGATGGGCGTCGGTCTGGATCTGGTCGCGGACCACGGCCCTGATCGCATCGATGTGAGCGTCGATCAGCACCATGGGTGCCGCCAGCCGCTTGTCCGCATCGTCCAGCAGCTTGCACAGGGAACCGGAAATGCGGGTCACCAGCGGATACTGGTAGGTGCCGCCGAGGCCCTTCAGGTCATGGGCGCGGAAATACAGTTGCTCGGCCGTGTGCGTGGCGAAGCCTTCGGTGCGGATGGCCGCGCGCGCCTGCTCCAGCTTGTCGATCTCGTCCTGCAGCCATTGGCCGAATTGGCCGGACATGGCCTGCAGGGCCTCCTCGGCCTTGGCGATGGCGCGCGCGTCGATGGCGCCGAAGCTGCCGCCGACCTTCAGGCGCAGGGTATTGGGCGGGCTGAAGACCTGGGCCGGATTGCTCAAGCGGCTTACTCCTGACGTTGATCCGGCCATATTGCCGCCGGTGCCGTTAAGAAGCG
Source organism: Brevundimonas vancanneytii (assembly GCA_945874855.1). Taxonomy (GTDB): domain Bacteria; phylum Pseudomonadota; class Alphaproteobacteria; order Caulobacterales; family Caulobacteraceae; genus Brevundimonas; species Brevundimonas vancanneytii_A. The sequence continues at coordinate 10,246 of CAMCIP010000044.1, read as the reverse complement.
GTGTGCGTCAGGCGGAGAACTGTTCGGTCAGTACGCGTTCGTCGAACGACCGGCCGGCGTCGAACAGCATGGTCAGGGCCACGTCGCGGCGCTCACGCACCTCGACCCGCGTCACCTGCCGCACCTCGAAGCCGTCGGCCGTGGCGCTGACCGGACGTTTGTCGGCCTCCAGCACCTCGAAGGCGACCGTCGACTGATGCGGCAACAGCGCCCCGCGCCAGCGCCGGGGGCGAAAGGCGCTGATCGGCGTCAGGGCCAACACCTTGGCGTCCAGGGGCACGATCGGCCCGTGCGCCGACAGATTATAGGCCGTGGATCCCGCCGGCGTGGCCACCAGGCAGCCGTCGCACGCCAGTTCTTCCAGCCGCACCCGTCCGTCCACCAGAATGCGGAGCTTGGCGCTCTGGCGCGTCTGGCGCAGCAGCGACACCTCATTGATCGCCAGACCGGACCGCACGGTCCCGTCCCCGGTCCAGGCGTCCATCTGCAGCGGGTGGATCACGGTCGGCACCGCCTCGGCGATGCGGGCGATCAGCCCGTCCTCGTCATAGTCGTTCAGCAGGAAGCCGACCGATCCGCGGTTCATGCCGTAGACCGGCATGCCGCGCGTCAGGTTGCGGTGCAGGGTTTCCAGCATGAAGCCGTCGCCGCCCAGGGCCACGATCACATCCGCGTCCGCCTCGGCCGCCTGACCATACCGGGCGGTCAGCCGCGCCAAGGCGGCCTGTGCCTCTGGGCGTTCGCTGGCGGCGAAGGCAAGGGCGGGGGCGGGGGGCACGGTCACGACGTCAGGCAAGCCCGAGCGCGGGACCGATGTCAAACGGCGGCGTCGCCGGTCGCGCCGATCGACTGACGAAACGCCCGTCTGGCCGCCGTGGTCGTCATCCCGCCCAGGGTCCAGACTTCCTCGCCCGCCAGGCCCGGCAGGCCCTGGTTCAGGGCGCGGAGCTCACGCAGCAGGGCCGGAAAGACAGCACGGTCGATCTCGACCGCCACACAGGCATAGTAGAGGGGCGTCGGTGTCTCATGGCCCAGGGCCACATCAATCTCGCCGACCGTAAAGCCGCTCAGGGTGGCCAGGCTGTGCCGGAACAGGGCCAGTCGCCGCTCGCGCACCGCCCGCACCAGGAAGCCGGCCCGCAACTGGCCGGAGGCATGCAGTTTGTCGACCAGCCGGCGCTCCATCTCGTCGCGCTCGGCGGTGACGGCGGCCGTCTGGGCCGGATGGCGCTGGGTGCCCGGGATCACTTCAGACACTGCGCCGTCGATGGCCGCGGCCAGCCGCGCCTCATCGACCTGGAATCGTTCGCCAATGGCCTGGCGCAGGGCGGCGCCGACCCATTGATACATCTGCGTCGCCAGCGCCTCGCTCATGCGCGGATGGCGGGTCAGCGGCAGACGCAGGGCGGCGAGGCGTCGCGAATGCTCGACCATCCGGCGCATCCCCTCCGGGCTGACATCGGCGGTCTGGTTTCCGGCAAGGGCCGTCAGGGTCGCGGGTTCGCCGCGCTCGATGATGGTGTCGGCGACGCGGCCGCTCAGCCGGGGTCGGCGGGCCACCTCGACCTGATGGTCCAGACTGGCCTCGATCAGGACGCGGATCAGGTCCTCGTCCTGCAGCAGGGGGCTGGCGGCGAGGATCGGCCGGGCGATCTCGATCTCGTCCAGCGCCAGCATGTTGACCAGGGCGCGCGGTGCCCATTCGGCCGCGGCCAGGCGCTGCGACAGCACCTGGCGCATCTCGCGCTCGGCCTGCCGCGCCAGCGTCAGGAAGATGTCGGACAGGACCGGCGACAGGCTCTCCGTCGGCGGCATGGCCTCGCACAGGGCGGTGACCCCCAGCAGCAGGCGCTCGCGGTCATCGCTTGATCGACTGTGGGCCAGCGCCATCAGTTCGGCGACGGGCGGGGGCGAGGGGGCGATCCGGGCGACGGCGGTCACGGCGAACTCCGCAGCCGGCGGTTCCTGCCGGCACCGTATCCTTGGCCGGGGTTCGGTGAAGACCGGGTTAACCAAGCCTTGACGCCCCAGGGTCCCGGCGAGAGTGTGCGCGCGTCGAAGTTCGAGGAGGTCGCCATGGCGGACGGTCATGCCCCGTCGCTGAAGTCCCGGGTCTCCGAGGGGGAATGGCGCGCCCGCGTGGATCTGGCGGCCCTCTACCGCCTCGTCGCCCTGCACGGCTGGGACGACATGATCTTCACCCACATCTCGGCCCGCGTCCCGGGGCCGGAGCATCATTTCCTGATCAACCCCTATGGCTGGTATTTCGAGGAGATGACCGCCAGCGCCCTGGTCAAGGTCGATCTGGAGGGCAACGTCGTCCAGGAGACGACCGGCTTCATCAACCCGGCCGGCTTCACCATCCATTCGGCGGTGCATGCGGCGCGTGAGGATGCCCACTACGTCATCCACCTGCACACCACCGCCGGCGTGGGCGTGGCCTCACAGGCGCACGGCCTGCTGCCGCTGAGCCAGAACGCCTGTCTGCTGCAGGATCAGGTCGCCTATCACGGCTATGAGGGGCTGGCCCTGAACCATGACGAGCGCGAACGTCTGGTCGCTGACCTCGGCGACAAGTCCCTGATGCTGCTCCGCAATCATGGCACGCTGGCAGTGGGTCAGACGGCGGCGGCGGCCTGGGTCGGGATGTTCTTCCTCGAGCGCGCCTGCGCCCAGCAGGTCGCGGCCCTGTCGGGCGGACGCGAGCATGTGCTGATCGCGCCCGAGGCCGCACAGGCCGAGACACGGGAACAGGGCAAGGGCATCGGCTTCGTCTCATCCCTGGCCTGGCCCGGCGCCCTGCGGCTGCTGGACCGGAAGTCACCCGGCTACGACGCATGAGACCCGCCGTCGCGGCGCTGGTCCTCAGCCTCGCTGCGACGGCGACCGACCCTGCCCGGGCCCAGGCCTGGGTCATGGGTCCCGGAACGGGGCAGGCGATCCTCAAGGTGGAAGCGATGCGCGCCGACGACGGGTTCGACCCGGCGGGCGACCGCGCCGCCTTGCCGGCCCGCCGCGCCGACGACGTCGCCTCGCTGTATCTCGAATACGGCCTGTTCGACGGGGTCGCCGTGCTGGTGAAGGGCGACTGGCAGAGCGGCCGCGACGCCTTCGTCGACTTCGAGGGCCGCGGCCCGGTGGAACTGGGTCTGCGCTGGCAGGTCTGGCGCGACGACCGCGCCGCTGTTTCACTGCAGGCCTCGATCGCCGAGGGCGGCGAGGGGCGCAACGCCGGCTACGCCGCCCCCGGCGCGGGCGAGCGGGACCATGAGGTCAGGCTGGCGGCCGGCCGCGCCTTCCCTCTGTCGGGCCGACGCGCCTTCGCCGAGGTCCAGGCCGCCCGGCGGATGCGCGACGGCCTGGCGGACGAGACCCGCGTCGACGCCACCCTGGGGCTCCATCTGGACGGCGGCTGGATGCTGCTGGGCCAGGCCTACGGCGGCATGGCCGATGACGACGGGCCGCGCTGGCTGAACGTCGAGACCTCCGTGGTCAGGGCCTGGGGCGACTGGAGCGTCCAGATGGGCTGGCGCAGCGCGGTTGCCGGCCGGGAGACGCCGGTCGCCTCGGGACCGGTGATTGGCCTCTGGCGTCGTTTCTGACACAATCAGTGTGACCAAGTGGCGCGAGGGTCGTAGGCTTTTGCCGCGTTAGGTGGACTTATGGCGCGGATCGTCACAAAGGCGGGCGCGCCATCCGGCCTGACTCCCGATCTGCTCATTGAGGCCCGCCGCGTGTTGAAGCGTCACTTCCTGCTCGTCGCCGCTGCCGTGCTGATCGGCCTGATGGTGGTCGCCGCCGTGATGCGCATCGCCTTTGCAGGCGAGGAAGGCGGCCAGGGCGGTCCCGGAGGCGGTCGCGGCGGCCCGGGCGGCGGCGGTCAGACCGTGGCCGTGGCGCAGGTCGCCCAGAGAGAGTTCTCCGACGAGATCCGCGTCCTCGGCGTGGCCCGGGGCCGGCGCTCCGTCAACATCACCGCCCCCGCCAGCGAACTGGTCACCCGCGTCATGTTCCGCGACGGCCAGACCGTCCGCGCCGGCCAGCCCCTGGTCGAGCTGCAGGCCCGGGAGGAGGACGCCGCCATCATCGAGGCGCGGGCCCGCGTGGCCCAGGCCGAGCGGGAGTATGAACGCACCGCCGCCCTGGCCGAGCGCGGCATCGCCCCCCGGGTCCTGGCCGAACAGGCCCTGTCCGACCTGGAGGTGGAGCGCGCCTCGCTCGAGGCCGCCCAGGCCCGCCTCGGCGACCGGGTCATCCGCGCGCCCTTCGCCGGCGTGCTGGGCCTGACCACCGTCACGCCCGGCACCCTGGTCGGGCCCAATGCGGTGATCACCACCCTCGACGACGTCAGCGTGGTCCGTGTCGACTTCCCCATTCCCGAACGGTTCGTGTCCTCCCTCGGGGCCGGCACGCCGGTGACCGCCACCTCGGACGCCTATGGCGACCAGCCCTTCGTCGGCCGTATCGCCCAGCTGGACACGCGCATCGACGAGGCCACCCGCGCCGTCATCGCACGCGCCGAGATTCCCAACCCCGGCGGCCGCATCCGACCGGGCGCCCTGATGCGGGTGGCCGTCAGCCAGGGGCGCCGAACCAGTCTCGCCGTGCCCGAGGCCGCGGTTCAGTATGAGGGCGAGAGCGCCTACGTCTTCCGTCTCGCCCAGGGCGAGCGCGGCTTCACCGCCCAGCGGATCGAGGTCGACGCCGGCGCGGCCGAGGGCGGCTTCGTCGAAATCCTCTCGGGACTCGATGCGGGCGACCGCGTGGTGGGCTCGGGCCTGAACCGCATCCAGCCCGGGGCCCCGGTCACCCCGGCCGGCGCCGCCCGGCCCGCGCCCGCCGGAGCGACACGCCCATGATGCTGTCCGACGTCTCCGTCCGCCGCCCCGTCTTCGCCGCCGTGGCGGCGATCGTGCTGTGCGTGGTCGGAGCCGCGGCCTTCTTCTTCCTGCCGGTTCGCGAACTGCCGGACGTCGACCCGCCCATCGTCTCGATCAGCACCAGCTACGCCGGCGCCTCGGCCGAGGTCATCGAGAACCGGATCACCGAGCCGATCGAGCAGCAGATCGCGGGCATTCCCGGCATCGAGCGGATCAACTCCACCAGCCGCGACGGCCGCTCCAACGTCTCGATCGAGTTCAGCCTCGACCGCAACATCGACGACGCCGCCAATGATGTGCGCGACCGCGTCTCGCGGGTCCTCGGCCGCCTGCCGGACCAGGCCCAGCCGCCCGAAGTGTCCAAGGCGGATTCCGACAGCCAGCCGGTGATGATCCTGTTCCTGCGCTCGTCCGTCATGGATCGGCTGGAGCTGACCGACTACGCCGACCGCAACCTCATCGATCGTCTGGCCACCGTCCCGGGGGTGGCCCAGGTCCAGATCTATGGCGAGCAGCGCTACGCCATGCGCATCTGGCTGGACGCCGGCGCCCTCAGCGCCCGCGGCCTGACCGTGACCGACGTCGAACAGGCCCTGACCAGCCAGAATGTCGAGCTGCCCGCAGGGGCTCTGGAGGGCGCGGACAAGGACTACACCGTCCGCGTCGCCCGCAACTACGCCACGCCCGACGAGTTCGCCCGCATGCCGATCGGCACCGGCGGCTCGGCCTCCGGCCCCGGCGACACCCCCGCCGTCGATGGCACGGCCACCTATGTCACCCGGCTCGGCGACATCGCGCGCATCGTCGAGGGCCCGGTCGAGGATCGGCGTCTGTTCCGCGGCAACGGCCTGGACCAGATCGGTCTGGCGGTCACCCGTCAGGCCCAGTCCAACGATCTGGAGATCTCCAAGGGCGTCCGGGCCATGGTCGAGGAGGTGCGTCCGACCCTGCCCGAGGGCGCCGAACTCGTGGTCGGCTCCGACAATTCGGTCTTCACCAAACACGCCATCGAAGAGGTCTGGATCACCATCGGCATCTCCATGGCCCTGGTCGCCCTGGTCAACTTCATCTTCCTCGGCAGTATGCGGGCCGCCCTGATCCCCTCGGTGGTGGCGCCGATCTGCCTGCTGGCGACCTTCATCGTTCTGGCGCCCCTGGGCTTCTCGCTGAACCTGCTGACCCTGCTGGCCCTGGTGCTGGCCATCGGCCTGGTGGTGGACGACGCCATCGTGGTGACGGAGAACATCCAGCGGCGCATCGACCACGGCGAGCCGCCCCTCGTCGCCGCCGAGCGCGGCGCACGTCAGGTCTTTTTCGCCGTCGTGGCCACCACGGTCGTTCTGCTGGCAGTGTTCGCCCCCCTGCTGTTCCTGCCTGGCTATGTCGGGCGGCTGTTCGTCGAGCTGGCGGCGGCGATCGCGGCGGCCGTGGCCTTCTCGGCCTTCCTCGCCCTCAGCCTGTCGCCCATGCTGGCGTCAAAGATCCTCCGCCCCGCCGCCAGTTCCGGCTGGCTGGTGCGCCGGGTCGACGGCGCCATGGACTCGGTGCGCCGGTCCTACGAGCGGTCCCTGAACATGCTGATGGGGCGTCGCGCCTCCGCCATCGGGGTCAGCCTTCTGATCCTGGCCATGGTCGGCGGGTCGTGGCTGATGTTCAGGAGCCTGCCCAGCGAGCTGGTCCCCGACGAGGACCGCGGCCGCGTGCTTATCCGCGTCTCGGGTCCCGAGGGCGCGGGCTTCGACTACACCCGCCGCATCGTGCTGGGACTGGAGCCCATCCTGGCCGAGTATGCCGCCGCGGGCGAGGTCGAGAGCTATCTGGTGTCCGCGCCCGGCTTCGGCGGCGGCAGCTACAACTCCGGCAATGCCGTGCTGGCGCTGAAGGACTGGTCAGAACGGGATCGCTCCGCCGCCGACATCGCCCAGGAGATGAACGGCAAGCTGCGCGGCCAGACCGACGCCCAGGTCAACGCCTCGGTTCCCGGCGGCTTCCAGCGCGGCCAGGGCAACTCCAACTCCATCGAAATGGTCGTTACCGGCACCGACTACGGCGACATGTTCGCCTGGATGCAGCCGATCCTGGCCGCCGCCCAGGCGAACCCGGACTTCTCCAGGCCGCGCATCAACTATGAGCCCAACTCCCCGCGCCTGCTGGTCGACGTCGATCCCGAGAAGGCCGCGGCCCTGGGGGTCTCCTCCCAGCAGATCGGTCGGACGCTGGAGACCATGTTCGGCTCCCGCCGCGCCACGACCTATATCAAGGGCGGTCAGGAGTATGACGTCATCCTGCAGACCGAGCGTGCGGATCGCCGCTCCGTGGCCGATCTGGAGGCCCTGTATGTCGAGACCGGCTCGGGCGACCTGGTGCCCCTGTCCGCCGTCGTCCAGACCCAGACCAGCGGCGACACGCCTGACCGCCGCCGCCTCGACCGCCAGCGCGCCATCACCCTGTCGGCCGACCTGAACCCGGGCGCCACCCTGGCCGACGCCATGGCCTTCCTGGACGCCGAGGTGGCCAAACAGCCGTCGGGCGTGGGCGCGGTCCAGTGGGGCGGCGCGGCGCGGGACCAGAACGAGGCGGGCGGTGCCGTGGCCGCGGCCTTCGGCCTGGCCCTGTTGCTGGTCTTCCTCGTGCTGGCCGCCCAGTTCGAGAGCTGGATCACCCCGGCCGTCATCATGCTGACCGTGCCCCTGGCGGCCGCCGGCGGCCTGTTCGGCCTCGTCATGGCCGGCTCCAGCCTCAACATCTATTCCCAGATCGGCCTGATCATCCTGATCGGCGTGGCGGCCAAGAACGGCATTCTGATCGTGGAGTTCGCCAACCAGCTGCGCGACCAGGGCCGAACCATCAAGGAGGCCATCGTCGAGGCCTCGGCCCTGCGGCTGCGCCCCATCGTCATGACCTCCATCGCCACCGCCTTCGGCGCGCTGCCGCTGGTCCTGTGGCAGGGGGCGGGGGCGGGCAGCCGCCAGACGATCGGCGTGGTCATCTTCACGGGGGCCATCTTCGCGACCCTGCTGACCCTGTTTGTCGTGCCCGTGATCTACGGCCTGCTGGCCCGCTTCACCAAATCGCCGGAATACACCGCCCGCAAGATCGAGGAGTGGGAGGCCCGCGAAGGCACGGCCAACGACGCCTCGCCCCTGGCCGCGGAATAGGCCGCCCCGGCGTCTCCCGGTCCGGGAGCCAGGGGCGGTGACCGGATCGCCGTCTGGACGGGCCCCGCGGACGCCTGATACGCCCGGGCATGACTGCGCTGCCGCCGCCCGACCCCGTCGCCCTCGCCACCCTGCTCGGCGGGCTCGGCCTGATCGTCGGCAGCTTCCTGGCCCTGGTTTCGGTGCGCCTGCCCCGGGCCGAGGGCGTGGTGACGGGCCGGTCCCGCTGCCGCACCTGCAGCCGACCCCTCCGGCCCCTCCATCTCGTCCCCGTCCTCTCCTGGCTGGTGCTGCGCGGGCGCTGCGCCGACTGCGGCGCACCCATCTCGCCGCGCCATCCCCTGATCGAGCTGGCGGCGGCGGGTCTGGCGGTGTGGGCGGCCTTTCTGGCGCCGTCTGCCGCCGTCGCCGTGGCCGGCGCGGTCCTGGCCTGGCAGCTGCTGCTGATCGCCGTGATCGACGGCGAGCATTTCCAGCTGTTCGACGTCCTGACCGTGCCCCTGATCCTGACCGGCCTGATCCAGGGCACCCTGTCAGGTTGGGACGAGGCGGGGCTGCGATTGATCGGGGCGGGCATCGGTTTCGCCTCACTCTGGGGCATCGGGGCCCTCTATGCCCGGGTGCGCGGACGGATCGGGCTGGGTGACGGCGATCCCATCCTGTTCGCAGGCGCCGGTGCCTGGGTCGGCCCGTTTGGCCTGCCGACCGTGCTGCTCTGGGCCGCCCTGGCCGGCCTCTGCCTGATCGCGGCGCGCCTGCTGCTGCGACGGACCGTGCGCGGCGACGACCGCCTCGCCTTCGGCGTCCTGCTGGCGATCGGAACCTGGCTGACCTGGCTCCACGGCCCGCTGGGCGTCTAGCGCCCCGTCACCAGCCGCACGACCATATGGGCCGTAGTGTCCAGGATGGCCTCGTCGCCCTCCGCCCGGCGCAGCAGGCCGATGCCGGCCCCGACCGATTCCACCAGGCTGACCACCTCATAGGAGGCCAGCCGGGGGTCCAGTCCCGTCGGGTGAAACCCCGCCGCCCGGGCCCGGGCGATGCGCCGTTCCAGCGTCAGATGCAGACGTCGCAGCCGGCGGATGCGGCTCTCGGCAAAGGCCGCGTCGCCGCGATCGGCCATCAGCCGCTCCAGCCGCAGCGCCGCCCCGTGCCGCGCCCAGTGCGCCGCCATGGCCTCGACGAAGGTCCGCGCCGCGCGAAACGCCTCGTCGCCCGACCAGTCGCCCTCCAGCAGGACCGCCAGGGCGTCGGTCTCCGGCCCGGCCGCCTCGCACAGGGCCAGCACCGCTTCGTCGATAGAGCCGAAATAGGTGTAGACGCTGGGCGCCGAGACGCCCGCCCGCGCCGCCACATCGGCCACCCGCACCTCGCCCGGCCCGCGCTCTTCCAGCAGGTCGCGCACGGCGGCCAGCAGGGCCTCGCGCGTCCGGTGCCCCCGCGTCCGGATGCGGTGCCCCAGCTTGTTGGTCAGGGCCTCGGCCATGTCCTCGACCTTCAGGAAATCCGGCGGGTGGCCGGGGCGGTCCCGGCGAGTGCCGGCTAGCGGACGGGCAGTTCCTCGATCGGCAGTCCCAGCGCCTCCAGCTGGGGCCGCACCACCGCGGCGTCTCCGACCACCACCCAGATGAACCGGTCCGGATCGATGGCGGCGCGCGCGGCGGCGTCCATCTCGGCCGGGGTCAGGGCGCGCGTCCGGCTGGCGACCGTCTCGGGGTAGTTGTCGGGCCGGCCGTACAGATCGTTCGAGATCATCGTGCCCAGGATCTGCGCCGACGTCTCATACTGCCCGGCCAGCGAGCGGGTATTGCCGCTGACGGCGCGGTCGCGCTCGGCGGTCGTCACGCCGTCCACGGTCAGGAAGCGCTCGTACTGGCCGATCAGGGCCGCGATCGACTCGCCCGTCCGGTTGGCCTGGACCGGGGCACTGATGAAATAGGGCACCTGGCCTTCCAGCAGGTTCGGGCCGCCCCGGACGCCATAGGACCACCCCTTGGTCTCGCGCAGGTCGGAGTTGATCCGCGACAGGAAGTCGGCGCCGAGGATGGAGTTGGCGGCATTGAGCACCAGACTGTCGTCCGTGCCCGACATCGGCAGCAGCTGCCCCGCATAGATCAGCGACTGGGGCGACTGCGGGCGGTCGATCAGGACGATCCGGGCGCGCGGCGCCGGCGGTGCGGCGTCGAACCGCTTCTCGCCCCGCGCCGT
>CAMCIP010000043.1 GCA_945874855.1 Brevundimonas vancanneytii | reverse complement strand
CCAAGGCCGCGCCGGTCAAGGCGTCAGCCAAGCCCGCGGCCGTGAAGGCCGCGCCGAAGCCGGCCGCCAGGCCGGCGGCTGCGAAGGCTGCCCCCAAGCCCGCCCCGGCGAAGGCCGCGGTCAAGGCCTCGGCCGCCGCTGTCAAGACGAAGGCGGCACCCCGGCCGAAGGCCGCCCCGGCTGCCAAGCCCGCCGCCGTAGCGGCCGCCCCCGAGTCGGTGCCGACGCCGGCCCCCGCCGTTCAGGCAAAGCCGGTGGCCGCCGCTCCGAAGCCAGCTGAGCCGGCCCCCGCGCCGGTGCCGACTCCGCGGGCCGAGCCGAAGGGCTTCTTCGCCAAGCTGGGCGACTTCATCTTCGGCACCCGCTAGGGAATTCCGGGCCGGACGCGCCGCGCGCGTCCGGCCGCCCCTTGCCCCCCACGGTCTTTTCCCCTAGAGACCCCCGCTTTCCAGGGCTTCGGTCCCGGAGCGGAACGCCAAAGGGCTAGGGAAGTCGTCTCTCGCCGCCGCCTCGGGATCCATCGTGAACGCGGACTTGACCCGGTCCCTTCGCGCCGACGCCCAGCAAGGGAGACGTCCATGGCTCTTTACGAGCACACGGTCATGTCGCGCCAGGACATCAGCGCGCAGCAGGCCGAAGCCCTCAATGACACCATCAAGTCTCTCATCGAGGAAGGCGGCGGTGCCGTCGCCAAGATCGAGTACTGGGGCCTGCGCAACCTGACCTACCGGGTCAAGAAGAACCGCAAGGCGCACTATTCCCTGCTGGCCGTCGACTGCCCGCCTGCCGCCATGGCCGAGGTCGAGCGTCAGCTGTCCATCAATGAGGATGTCCTGCGCTGGCTGACCGTGAAGGTCGAGGAACTGGACCTTGAACTGTCGCCCCTCCTGGCCCGCCGCGAGCGCGAGCGTGAACGCGAGCGTGAACGCACGCCGCGCGAAGACGCCGTCGAAGCGGAAGTCTCGGAATAAGGACCCGCATCATGACCGACGCCCAACGCACCGCCCCCGTCCCCGGCGCTCCCGTGAGCAACAATCCGGCCCGTCGTCCCTTCCATCGTCGCCGCAAGGTGTGCCCGTTCTCGGGCGCCAATGCGCCGAAGATCGACTACAAGGACGTCAAGCTGCTGCAGCGCTACATCTCCGAGCGCGGCAAGATCGTGCCCTCGCGCATCACCGCCGTGTCCCAGAAGAAGCAGCGTGAATTGGCCAAGGCCATCAAGCGCGCCCGCTTCCTCGCCCTCCTGCCCTATGTGGTGAAGTGATATGAAGGTCGTTCTGCTTGAACGCGTCGAGAACCTCGGCGCCATCGGCGACGTCGTGTCCGTCAAGGACGGCTTCGCCCGCAACTTCCTTCTGCCGCGCGACAAGGCCCGTCGGGCCACGTCGGCGAACCTGAAGGCCTTCGAGGTCGAACGCGCCGCCATCGAGGCCCGCAACGAGAAGAACAAGGCCGAGGCCCAGAAGATCGCCGACAAGATCGATGGCCAGACCTATGTCATGATCCGCCAGGCGGGTGAGACCGGCTTGCTGTACGGATCGGTCGCGGCCCGCGACGTCGCCGAGGCCGTTCAGGCCGAGGGCGGCAAGGTGGAACGTAGCCAGATTGTGCTGCACCTGCCGATCAAGTCCCTGGGCGTCCACGACGTGCCGGTTCGCCTGCACGCCGAGGTCTCGGCCGCGGTCAAGATCAACGTCGCCCGCTCGCTGGACGAGGCCGAGCGTCAGGCCCGCGGCGAAGACGTCATCCGCCAGCAGTTCGACGACGAGCGCGAAGCTGCCGAACAGGCTGCCAAGGACATGATCGCCGGCGGTGCCGGTCAGCAGGACGGCCTCGGCAGCGAGGCCTGATCCCGCGGAAGATGACGAAGGTCAGGGCGCGCTCTCCGGGGCGCGCCCTTTTCCTTGCCTGGCCACAGGAGCGCCCTCGTTCCGCCACGGAGCCGCGCTGAAGCCTGATCGTTGGCAGGGAGATCCGGGGATGCGCAAGGTCGTCGTCACAGCGGTTCTGGCCGCCTGTCTGGCCGCTGGTTCGGCACTGGCCCAGTCGGCCATGACCCTGGACAGTTTCGTCACCCAGGCCAATCGCATCCCGCTCAACCCCGCGGCGGTGTTGAGACCGGATTTCCACCGACTGCAGGGCGAGACCGAGCGCGCCTTCGAGGCCGTCCGACGCGAGATCCGCGAGGCCCGCACTGCCGGTCGGGCCCCGCCCGCCTGCCCGCCGGAGCGCATCAACCTCGATGCCCGCCAGTTTCTGGGCTTCCTCAACGGGATACCCCAGACGCGGCGCCAGCGCATGACGGTGACGGACGGGGTGCGCGCATGGATGGCCTCCCGCTACCCCTGCGGCTGACCACTTTTTTTGGTCCGGCTGCGGAGCTTCGAGGCGATCCACAGCCGCCCGATTCTGTCCCCCGTCGGAGGTACGTCCGCGCATGTCGCAGGCCCCGTCCATGGGTAAGACGTTAACCGATGAACGCCCTGACCCCCATCACCCCGGACCTGTCCGACCTGTCCGGCCCGCCCCACAATCTGGAGGCCGAGCAGGCCCTGCTCGGCGCGCTGATGTACGACAATGGTGTCTTCGAACGCCTGTCGGACCGGCTGAAGGGGCATCATTTCCACGAGCCCTTCCACCAGCGCCTGTTCGAGGCGATCGAGGACCACATCCGCCAGGGCCTGCTGGCCGAACCGACCATCCTGATGGAACGGTTCAAGCCCGATCCGGCTTTCCAGGCCTTTGGCGGCCTGCGCTATCTCGCCGACCTGCTGGACCGGGCCCCGCCCGCCGCCAACGCCCCCGACTATGCCCGCGTCGTTTACGACCTGGCCCTGAGGCGCGAGCTGATCCGCATCGGCGGCGAGATCATGCACCAGGCCCCGGACCCGCAGACGGCGGCCATGGACCAGATCGAGGCGGCAGAACTGTCGCTGTATTCGCTGGCGGAGACCGGCAAGCCGTCGTCGGGCTTCGTGAACTTCTCCAGCGCCCTGGCCGGGGCGGTGCAGATGGCGGCAGACGCCTATCAGCGGGACGGCAAGCTGGCGGGGCTGGCGACCAATCTGGACGACCTGGACCAGAAGCTGGGAGGGCTCTATCCCTCCGACCTGCTGATCCTCGCCGGCCGCCCCTCGATGGGCAAGACGGCGCTGGCGACCAATGTCGCGTTCAACGTCGCCCGCAACTATCGCTACGAGGTCACGCCCGAGGGCCGCAAGACGGTGTCGGGCGGGGTCGTGGCCTTCTTCAGCCTGGAAATGAGCGCCGAGCAGCTGGCCATGCGCATCCTGGCCGACGCCTCGGGTGTGTCCTCGGACCGGCTGAGGAAGGGCGAGATCGACGCCGCCGACTTCGGCCGCATCCGCGACGCGGCCATCGAGATCGGCGAGGCCCCGCTGTATATCGACGCCACCGGCGGCCTGGCCATCTCCAAGCTGGCCGCGCGCGCCCGCCGTCTGAAGCGGATGGACCATGGCCTCGACCTGATCATCGTCGACTATCTGCAGCTGATCACGACCGGCGACGGCAACAGTCAGAAGAATCGGGTGCAGGAAGTGTCAGAGATCACCGGTGGCCTGAAGGCCCTGGCCAAGGAGCTGAACGTGCCGGTGCTGGCGCTGTCGCAGCTGTCCCGACAGGTCGAGAGCCGCGACGACAAACGGCCCCAGCTGTCAGACCTGCGCGAATCCGGCTCGATCGAACAGGACGCCGACTGCGTCATGTTCGTCTATCGCGAGAGCTACTACCTCAGCCGCACCGAACCGCGTGAAGGCTCGGAGGAGCATCTGAAGTGGCAGGAGGACATGGACCGCCTGCGCCATCAGGCCGAGGTCATCATCGGCAAACAGCGCCACGGCCCGATCGGCACCGTGCGACTCAGCTTCGACGAGGACACCACCCGTTTCGGCAATCTGGCCCAGGGCGCGCGCTACGAGAACAGCTACGAATAGGTGGCGTCTCTTCGCAACTGCGTCATAAATCGGCGATGATCCCCGCGCGCCTCTCCATCGACCTCGACGCACTCGCCGCCAACTACCGAACGCTTGAGACCGTCTCGGGCGTCCCGGTCCATCCGGTCGTCAAGGCCGACGCCTACGGTCTGGGCGCGGCGACGGTGGCCAGACGACTGATGCTGGAGGGCGCGCGAGCCTTCTTCGTGGCGCGCGTGTCAGAGGGGCTCGAGCTGCGCGCGGCGCTCGGTCCCGAACCGGAAATCTGGGTGCTGGACGGATGCCCGACTTCCGGGGCCTGTCCGGAGATGGTGGCGGCGGATCTCCGGCCGGTGCTGAACGGACCCGACCAGCTGGCGCACTGGCTCCCTGCGGACGGCCGTCCCTGCGGGATCCATGTCGACACCGGCATGAACCGGCTCGGCTTCCGCCCCGACGCGGCTCCGGAGCCCTTTCCGGGCGTGGCCCTGATCATGAGCCATCTCGCCTGTGCGGATGAGCCGGGTCACCCGATGAACAGGACCCAGCGCGACGCCTTCGCCGCCATCGCCGCCCGCTATCCCGGGGCGATCCGGTCCTTCGCCAACTCCGGCGGCTGCTTTCTGGGCCCCGACTTTGCCTTCGACGCAGTGCGGCCGGGCATCTGCCTTTACGGCGGTGGGCCGGAGGGCCGACCCGACGACCGCATCCGGCCCGTGGCCGCCTTCACCGCCGACGTGCTGCAACTGCGGGACGTGCCGGCCGGCGAGAGCGTCGGTTACTCGCGCGGATTCGTGACCGAACGCCCCATGCGGGTCGCCACGATCGCGGCCGGCTATGCGGACGGCGTGCTCCGGTCCAACAGCCCACGAGGTCAGGTCCATGTGGCGGGTCAGCTCCGGCCGATTCTCGGGCGCATCTCGATGGATGTCCTTGCCGTCGATGTGACCGGACTGGACGTCGGCGTCGGCGATGCGGCGGAGCTGTTCGGCCCCCACCGCCTGCTGGACGACGCCGCCCGCGCGGCGGGGACGGTGGCCTGGGAGTTGCTCACCTCGGTGGGAAGGCGGGTGGAAAGACGTCCCTGCGGCTGACATGCGTCACTATCGGTCGCAGGCCAGATCGGGGCCACTGCCGAACCTCGACGGACTGCTGTAAGCCCGCACCATGGCCAGAGACGGTGCAATCTACGTTTGCCAATCCTGCGGCGCCGTCCACGGCAAGTGGTCCGGACAGTGCGGGGCCTGTGGCCAGTGGAACACCATCGTCGAGGAGAGCCGCTCGGCCCCGCCCGGCGCGTTGAAGCCGGCGTCCTCCAGCCGGACCCGCGGCATCCAGTTCGAAAGCCTGCAGTCTGAAACGCCCGAGCCGCCGCGCATCCAGACTGGCGTGGCAGAGTTCGACCGGGTCTGCGGCGGCGGGGTGGTGCCCGGCTCGGCCATCCTGCTGGGCGGTGATCCCGGCGTCGGCAAGTCGACCCTGTTGCTCGACGTGGTGGCCCGCGCCGCGCTGGGCGGCGCGGCGGTCGCCTATCTGTCCGGTGAGGAGGCCGTGGAGCAGATCCGCAGCCGGGCGCGCCGCATGGGCGTGGCCACCGCCCCGGTCAATCTGGCCTCGGCCACGGCCCTGCGCGAAATCATCGGCACGCTGAAGCGCGAGAAGTTCGATCTGGTCGTCATCGATTCGATCCAGACCATGTGGTCCGACGCCCATGAGGCCGGTCCCGGATCGGTCACCCAGGTGCGGGCCTGCGCGGCCGAACTGGTACGTCTCGCCAAGAGCCAGGGCACGGCCATCATCCTTGTCGGCCACGTCACCAAGGACGGACAGATCGCCGGCCCCCGCGTCGTCGAGCACATGGTCGACGCAGTGCTCAGCTTCGAGGGTGAGCGCGGCTATCCCTTCCGCATCCTGCGCGCCGGCAAGAACCGGTTCGGCGCCACCGATGAGATCGGCGTCTTTGAGATGGGTGACGCCGGCCTGCGGCAGGTGTCCAACCCGTCGGCCCTGTTTCTCGGCGAAGGCAAGGATCGGGCCCCCGGTGCCGCCGTGTTCGCCGGCATCGAGGGCAGTCGCCCAGTCCTGGTGGAGATTCAGGCCCTGGTCGCCCCGGCCGCCTACGGCACCCCGCGCCGCGCCGTCGTGGGTTGGGATTCCGGGCGGCTGGCCATGGTTCTGGCTGTGCTGGAGGCACGCTGTGGTCTCGGTCTGGGGGATCGCGACGTCTATCTGAATGTGGCCGGCGGCCTGCGCATCCAGGAGCCGGCGGCGGACCTCGCCGCGGCCGCCGCCCTGATCTCCTCGGCCGTGGACGCCCCCCTGCCCCAGGGCTGTGTGGTGTTCGGCGAAATCGGCCTGTCGGGCGAGGTCCGCGCCGTCGGCCGCGCGGAGGCCCGCCTGCGCGAGGCCGCCAAGCTGGGCTTCGACCAGGCCCTGTGCGCCCCCCTGCCCCAGGGCGCCGGAACGGCCCTGGACTGCCTGGCGGTGTCCCGGCTCAGCGAGGCGGTCGATCGAATCTCCCAAAGGCGCTATTGATCCCCTCCCGCCGACCCCCTTCCGAGGCCGCGTGACCGGATACGACGTTTTCGCCCTTCTGGTGCTGATCGCCTCGGCCGCGGCCGGCGGCGTGCGCGGGGCCACGCGCGAAGTGATCACCCTGCTCAGCTTCGTGCTGGCCGCCTTCCTGTCGCTGATCGCCTTGCCGATCACCGCGCCCATCGGCCGGGGTCTGGTGGATCCCGACTGGGCCGGAGCGATCTTCGCGGCCCTGGTCGGTTTCCTGCTGGTCTATTTCGGCATCCGCATCTTCGGCTCGGCCCTGTCCAAACAGGCCCAGGCCCACCCCCAGTTGGGGGGGATAGACCGCCTTCTGGGCCTGATCGTGGGGGCCCTGCGCGGTCTTGTGCTGGTGGGGGCCGTGCATCTGGTCATCGTGGCTGCCCTGCCGGGGGAGAGAACTCCTGGCTGGCTGGGCCGGGCCACCACCTACCCCGTCAGCGCAGCCGCCGCGCGCGCCATCCAGGCCGTCCTGCCCGGCATCGGACGTGGGGTCGACGCGGTCACGCCCATGGTCGATTCGTCCGTGCGCGAAGGCTTTTCCGACCCTGACGCCTTGCCGAAGACAGATTCAGTCAATACCTCGCCGCCTCAGTCCCCCTGACACTTTTCCGTCCGTCAACGGAGCCCCCGACGATGTCGCATGCGATCGCCGATCCCGTCGTCCACCGGCCCCATTGGCGTGATCCCGACGACGACCGTCCGCGTCTGGAATGCGGCGTCTGCGGCGTCTGGGGCACGGCCCCGGATCAGGCGTCCGCGGTGGTGGCGCTGGGCCTGCACGCCCTCCAGCACCGCGGCCAGGAGGCCTGCGGCATCGCCAGCGTCAAGGACGACCGGTTCCACACGGAACGGCACATGGGTCTGGTCGGAGAGGCTTTCGGCGGCGCTGACCTGTCCGCCCGCCTGCCCGGACGGGCCGCGCTGGGCCACACCCGCTATTCAACGGCCGGCGGCAGCTTCCTGCGCAACATCCAGCCGATGTTCGCGGATCTGGACTCCGGCGGCATCGCCATCGCCCACAACGGCAATCTGACCAACTTCCTGTTCCTGCGGAACCAGCTGGTCGGCGAGGGGGCCATCTTCCAGTCGACGTCGGACAGCGAAGTCATTCTCCATCTGATCGCCCGCAGCCGGAAGGCGCGGATCGTGGACCGCTTCATCGACGCCGTCGGCCGGATCGAGGGCGGCTACGCCCTGGTCTGCCAGACCCGCACCAAGATGATCGGGGCCAGGGACCCGCTCGGCATCCGCCCGCTCGTGCTGGGCCGCATCGGTGATGCCTGGGTGCTGGCGTCCGAGACCTGCGCCCTCGACGCCGTCGGCGCGACCTTCGAGCGCGATGTGGAGCATGGCGAGGTGATCGTCATCGACCACGAGGGCCTTCAGTCGCTGAAGCCCTTCCCCAGCCGCGCCGCCCGCCCCTGCCTGTTCGAGTATGTCTACTTCTCGCGCCCCGACAGCATCGTGAACGGCCGCTCCGTCTACGGCGTGCGCAAGCGGATGGGCCAGGGCCTGGCCCGCGAGCATGCGGTGGAGGCCGACGTCGTCGTCCCCGTGCCCGACTCCGGCGTGCCGGCGGCGCTGGGCTATGCCCAGGAAAGTGGCATTCCCTATGAGATGGGCATCATCCGTAGCCATTATCTGGGCCGCACCTTCATCCAGCCCAGCCAGGGCGACCGCCAGAGGGGAGTCCGCCTCAAGCACAGCCCCAACCGCGCCGTGCTTGAGGGCAAGCGGGTCGTGCTGATCGACGACTCGATCGTACGCGGCACCACCTCGGTCAAGCTGGTCCGGGCCGTACGGGCGGCCGGGGCGAAGGAGGTGCACCTGCGCTCCGCCAGCCCGCCGATCCTGCATCCCGACTTCTACGGCATCGACATGCCCGAGCGGGACCAGCTGATCGCTGCCAACATGACCCTGGAGGAGATGCGCCTTCATCTGGAGGTCGACAGCCTCGGCTTCCTGTCGGTCGACGGCCTGTATGCCGCCATGGAGGCCGGCCCCCGCAATCCGGAAAGTCCCCAGTTCACCGACCACTATTTCACCGGCGACTACCCGACCCGTCTGCTCGACCGCGAAATCGAGGAAGGCGGGCGCGAGGACGCCAACCGCCAACTCTCCCTGCTGGTCAGCGCCTAGAGCGCCATGATCCAGCTCGGCTACTTCACGCTCGACACACCCGACCTCGACAAGGCACGCGCCTTCTACGGCGGCCTGTTCGGCTGGACCTTCGACGAGGACTCTTCGCACGGGACCTATGCCCACGTGGCCGACAGCGAACCGCCGTTCGGCCTGCGCAAGGGCGAGGGCAAGGTCTTTACCCACCTGTATTTCCGGGTCGAGGACATCGACGCCCTGTGCCTGCGCGCCGTCGCCCTCGGCGGCATGGCCGAGGTGCCGGCCAGGTCCGGTTCGGGCCGCAGTGTGGCGATCCGCGACGATCAGGGCGTCAGCTTCAGCCTGTGGCAAGCCGCCCCCGGCCTCTGATCGCCGGACCACTGGTCCCGCGCCGCGTCAGCGGCTATCAGCCCGCATGACCGAAGACCTGCCGCTCAAGGACCGCATCGCCCTCGTCGTGGGGGCTTCACGGGGTATCGGCTATGAAGCGGCGCTGGGCCTGGCCACGGCCGGCGCCCACGTCGTGGCTGTCGCCCGGACCCAGGGCGGGCTGGAAGAGCTGGACGACGCCATCTTCGCCGCCACCGGCCGTCACGCCACCCTGATCCCCTTCGACCTTGTCGACGGCGGGGCCATCGACCGGCTGGGCGGTGCCCTGTTCGAACGGTTCGGCCGACTGGACATCTGGGTCAACGCCGCCGCCACCCTGGGTGCCGAGGGTCTGTCGCCGGTCAGCCACGCCGACCTGCGCCAGTTCGCCAAGATCGAAAAGACCAACCTGACGGCGGTCTACCGCCTGATCCGGTCTCTGGAGCCCCTGCTGAAGGCGTCGGACGCCGCGCGGGTGATCCACCTGACCACCTCGCTGGCCAGTGCGCCGAAGGCCTTCTGGGGGGCCTATGCCGCGACCAAGGCCGGAGCCGAGGTGCTGATGAAATGCTGGGCCGACGAGATCGAGACCCTGCCGATCCGCGTTGCTGTCCTGGATCCCGGCCGCATGCGCACCGCCATGCGCGCCCAGGCCTATCCGGCCGAGGACCCCGAAACCCTGCCCAACCCGTCCGAAATCGTGCCCCTGATCGTCGACCTGGCCCGCCCCGACCGCGAGCCGCCGCTGACGATCCGCTTCAAGGACTGGCGCGGGGCGGGCGGCCACGCCTGAACAGACTTAGTGGTCGCCGCTTATGCCGCTTCCCCCAACGCCGTCGGGCGTTCGCCAGTGACACTACGGCGCAGGAGGCGGCTTTGTGAATGCGGACGGCTGGCGAAGCTGAAGGCCTTGACGACGCTTAGTCGCATTCGGATTGAGGCGCTCAGCCATTGACGACATTGTATAGTCGCATCTCGTATGGGGTTAAGCAGCGGATGCCGGCTGCGGGTTGCTGGTACATGACCTCGCTGAGCAAGCGGCGCGACACGCCCATGCGGATCAGGAAATCGTTCTGTTCGGTCGCCATCTGGGCCGAGAACTCTTCGTAGCCAGT
This sequence comes from Brevundimonas vancanneytii, assembly GCA_945874855.1. Lineage (GTDB taxonomy): Bacteria > Pseudomonadota > Alphaproteobacteria > Caulobacterales > Caulobacteraceae > Brevundimonas > Brevundimonas vancanneytii_A. The sequence continues at coordinate 3,209 of CAMCIP010000043.1, read as the reverse complement.
GATGGACTCGGTCAGGCCGGCGGCCCCTCGCTCGCGGATAGCCCGTTCAGTTCGACCCGACTCCACGTCCGCGCGCGCAGCCGAGAACATGTGGACCGCGTACTGGCCGCCGCTGTCGATCGAGCGGAGAGGCCCTCCCAGGAAGGCAAAATTGCAGGCGCTGACGCACCACCAACCGGATGGTACCCTGGTAGGCAAACCCCAGTCGCGAATGACGCGGCCCATCGCCGGTCCTTGAACTGCGATGCCACCGGGCGAATTGAACCATACCTCATCTATCGGCATGTTGGACCGTATGGCCCCGTCCAGACGCGAAGCAGCGTTGCGGTCGATGGCTCCCTCGACAATCAGGATCTTTAGGCCGTCGCGATAATCAATCCGGAAGCTGGTCAAATCTCGAGGCGGAAACTGGGCAGTGGGCATAGAAGGACAGCCAGGCCAAGTCTGGGCCGTTACGCGGGCGGGCAAACAGAGCAAGATCGCCGCGAAAAGCAGAACCAAAGCACGGTCCATCAGGCGTCCTGCTTGACCCAGCGGCCGTCACTGCCCCGACAGTAGTTCTGTGCGATCGTGACCTCTTCGCCGTCGGCGATTGCCACGCTGCTGACCGATCGGCATGTGGTCCCGCGCGACACGCGTTCGCCTGTCACCGTGCTTCGGCCCGATACTCCAGTTCGTTCCGAGCTGGTCCATTCCTCGGTCGTACCGACTGCACCATCAAGCGCACGGGTCGTGGCGGCCTCGGCCTCGGCTTGTTCTACCGGAGACAACATGCAAGAAATGGCACTGGCGACAAAGCCCCGAGCGCGCCTTCTTGTTTCATAAGAGGCACCGGTGCCTCGCAGTTGATCGTCCACCCAATCGCCAGCAATCGACCCGACCAAACCCCCGAGACCACCCCCGCCGCGACTCTGGCTGTTACGTCGACTGCCGCGGGGCTCCTCTCCACAGTCTTCCTGAAAGGTGGACGCGGTTTGAAACGTTTCGGCCACGGGTGCCGCTGCCACGGCCGGCACCAATGCAGGCGAAAAGCCGAGTGCCACCGCCGTCGCGGTCGCGAACATGAACTTCATAAACGCCCCCTGAATATCAGCGTTCACTACGCAGCTGTTTAGAGCGGCCTGTCAATCGCGATGGACTTTCGGCAGTGCAGGCAGCAAGCCGTCCACAGAGGAACGGACGACGCTCCACCGGACGCGTTGGCGACTCGCGAATCTGCGTCCAACGTCCCCCAGTGACCGCGCAGTTCCAAACCGTCGAGATTCTTTCCAGGACCGGCGCTGTGCCGGACGACCATCCGGAGTGGCAGTATCTGAACCTGCTGCGCGACATCCTCGACAATGGGGCGGAGCGTGGAGATCGGACGGGCACCGGGACGTTGGGCGTCTTCGGTCGCCAGATGCGGTTCGACCTGGCCAGGGGCTTCCCCCTGCTGACCACCAAGAAGCTGCACCTGCGCAGCATCATCGTGGAGTTGCTGTGGTTCCTGCGCGGCGAGACCAACATCGCCTGGCTGAAGCAGAACGACGTCCGCATCTGGGATGAGTGGGCCGACGCCGAGGGCGAGCTGGGTCCCGTCTACGGCAAGCAGTGGCGGTCCTGGTCGACGCCGGACGGACGGGTCATCGACCAGATCGAAAAGGTCGTCGCCTCGCTGCGGAACAACCCCAACAGCCGCCGCCACATCGTGACGGCGTGGAACCCGGCCGACGTGGACGACATGGCACTGCCGCCCTGTCACTGCCTGTTCCAGTTCTTCGTGGCCGACGGCAAGCTGAGCTGCCAGCTGTACCAGCGCTCGGCCGACGTCTTCCTGGGCGTCCCGTTCAACATCGCCAGCTATGCCCTGCTGACCCATATGGTGGCCCAGGTCGTGGGGCTGGAGCCGGGCGAGTTCGTCCACACCTTCGGCGACGCCCACCTGTATCTGAACCACGTCGAGCAGGCGCAGGAACAGTTGTCCCGCACCCCGCGCCCCCTGCCCCGCCTGACCCTGACGCCCCGCGACGACCTGTTCGCCTACACCCGCGAGGACGTGGCGATCGAGGGCTATGAGCCCTGGCCCCACATCAAGGCCGCGGTGGCGGTTTGATCCCCCGCCTCTCCCTCGTCGTCGCTCGCGCACGCAATGGCGTCATAGGCCGCGACGGCGGCCTGCCGTGGCGGTTGCGCAGCGATCTGCAGCGGTTCAAGGCCATCACTATGGGCAAGCCGTGCCTGATGGGTCGGGCGACCTGGGAGAGCCTGCCGTTGAAGCCCCTGCCGGGGCGGCTGAACATCGTCCTGACCCGCGACGAGGGCTGGGGCGAGCAGGGTGAGGCGAAGACGTCGCTGGGGCAGGCCCTGATCTGCACCAGTCTGGACGAGGCGCTGGAGATCGCGCGCGAGCAGGCGGTCGAGGACGGGGTCGACGAGATCTGCGTCATCGGGGGCGCGGCCCTGTACGCCGCCACCCTGCCCCGGGCGCACCGGCTGCATCTGACCGAGGTGGAGGCCGAACCGGACGGCGACACCCTGTTTCCGGCGTTCGACGAAGGCCAGTGGATCGAGGTATCCTGCGAACGCCACGCGCCGGGCGAGAAGGACGATCACGCCTTCGTCTTCCGCACCCTGGAGCGGCGCTGAGCAGTCAGGAGAGACGCCATGCTGGTGACCACCGCCAACGACCTGCCCGGGCTCCGCATCACGCGCACGATCGGCGTGGTCCGGGGCATCACCGTGCGCTCGCGCAATGTGGTGTCTGACGCTCTCGGCGGGCTGCAGTCGCTGGTCGGCGGGCGCGTCGGTGCCTATGTCAAACTGGCCGAGGCGGCGCGCGAGGAGGCCTATGAGCACCTGCTGGAGCAGGCGCGCGCGGCCGGGGCCGACGCCATCATCGCCATGCGCTACGACGCCAATGAGATCATGCCGGGCATCACCGAGGTGCTCTGCTACGGCACGGCGGTGAAGACGGAAGTCGGCTAGAGGCCGAGCGCCGCCGCCACCGCCGCCGCGAAGCCTGCAAACCGCATCGCCACTTCCCCTTCCGGCGCGGCGATCACCAGCGGCACGCCGGCGTCACTCGCCCGGCGCAGGGCCCCGTCCAGTGGCAGGTCGCCGAGGAAGGTCACGCCCAGACGTGCCGCCTCCGCCTCGGCCCCGCCACGGCCGAAGACCTCACCGGTCATGTTCTCGATCAGGCCCAGGGTCGGCACGCCGACCTTGTCGAA